>NZ_NCJB01000351.1:0-2270 GCF_002282275.1 Polynucleobacter sp. 39-46-10
TTTGATGTAGATCAAATGAGTACAGGCTCTCACTCAATTTCGCTTAAAGCACTTTTGAGTAAGTGCCCTTTGCTTGAGATTCTCTAAGATGGCGATCAAAGGTCATTGCCACACGTCGAGCCAGGAGTCGGCCTTTGATAGGCACGACCATCTTCGCACCCTGCCACTCCAGTAGTCCAGCCTGTTCCAGATGCTTTAGCTCTTCAATCTCTATCTTGAAGTAACTTGGGAAGTTGATTTGGTGAGTCTTGCCAAATAAATCAGTATCCAGAGCAAATTGGCACATTAACTCGCCAATTAATTCACGACGCAGTAAATCATCCTTGTCTAATTGCAGGCCCCGGAGTGTGGGCAGATGGCCATCATCGATTGCCGAGTAATACTCATCTAAGGTGCGGACGTTTTGCGAGTAACAATCATCCACCTTACCAATCGACGAAATTCCAAAAGCCAAGAGATCACATTCAGCTTGCGTAGAATAGCCTTGGAAATTGCGATGCAAATTACCCTCTGTTTGAGCAATCGCCAATTCATCATCTGGCTTGGCAAAGTGGTCCATGCCAATAAAGACATAACCCGCTTCACCCAACCTCTCAATCGTGTTTGACAAGATATCGAGCTTGTCAGCAGCTCCAGGCAAATCTGCCTCAGCAATTCTGCGTTGGGGCTTAAAAATATGGGGCAAGTGCGCATAGTTATAAACAGAAAGGCGGTCAGGACTCATTTTGAGAACCGCATCGACCGTTTCTTTGAAGGTCTCTGGTGTCTGCTTTGGTAAGCCATAGATCAAATCAACGCTTCTAGATTTAAATCCGTACTTCCTAGACCAATCTATTACCGATTGAGTTTCCTCAATAGTTTGGACGCGATGCACCGATTGCTGTACCTCGAGGTTGAAGTCTTGCACACCAAGACTGATGCGGTTAAAACCCAATTCAGCAAGTAAAGCAATATCTGATTCAGCAACCCGTCGTGGATCGATTTCTATCGAGTATTCGCCACCAGGAAGTAGCTCAAAATGCTCACGCGTATGGTGCATCAACTCAATCATCTCCTCGTGAGATAAAAATGTTGGTGTACCCCCACCCCAATGCAACTGGGTTACTGGTATTTTTTTCTGCACACCCATTGCAGCGCAAACCATTGCCATCTCTTTAGCCAAATACTTGATGTATTTAGCACTGCGACCGTGATCCTTGGTGATGATTTTGTTGCAGCCGCAGTAATAGCAAATATTGGGACAAAACGGTAAATGGAAATACAGTGATAGTGGCTCATCAGCCTGGGCTACACGTTGCAATGCACCCAAATAATCAGACTCACTGAACTGATTATGAAAGCGATCGGCACTAGGGTATGAGGTGTAGCGTGGGCCATTGATATCAAACTTCTGCAGCAACTCTGGATGAAAAAGTACTTCTTTTTCATTTTGCTTAGATTCAGAAACTACAGAGCTCATCAAAAATTAGCTTATGGAATTATTGAGAAAGATAGTCAAGGGCGACTGCTTCTGCCACTTTAATCCCATCAACCCCTGCTGACAAGATTCCACCAGCATAGCCAGCACCCTCACCCGCGGGATAAAGGCCTTTGATATTCAGACTCTGAAAGTTTGATCCTCGCGTAATACGCAATGGGGAGGAAGTGCGAGTCTCAATGCCGGTCAATACTGCATCCTTCATCGAGAAGCCTTTAATCTGCTTTTCAAAGGCAGGGATTGCCTCTCGGATTGCCTCAATTGCATAAGCAGGTAAAGCATCAGCCAGGTCTGTCAGGTGAACACCAGGTTTATAAGAGGGCATTACAGAACCAAAGTCCGTAGAAGCCTTACCAGCGAGGAAGTCACCCACCAATTGTCCTGGGGCCTCGTAGGTGGAGCCACCTAACTCATATGCCTTCGACTCCAAAGCCCTCTGAAATTCAATACCTGCTAGTGGACCGCCAGGATAATCTTCCGGGGTAATGCCAACGACAATTCCCGCATTAGCATTACGCTCATTACGCGAATACTGACTCATACCATTTGTCACAACGCGATTAGGCTCAGAGGTGGCAGCAACTACCGTTCCACCTGGGCACATACAAAAGCTATAGACTGCACGGCCATTTTTGGCGTGGTGTACCAATTTGTAATCTGCTGCTCCAATGAGCTCATTACCAGCATGTGGACCTAAGCGTGCCTTGTCAATCAAGGATTGCGGATGCTCAATGCGAAAGCCAACTGAAAACGGTTTGGCTTCCATATAGACACCGGCTGCATGGAGTGCTTC
>NZ_NCJB01000352.1:0-2260 GCF_002282275.1 Polynucleobacter sp. 39-46-10
CTCGGCATCGGTTAAACCATAAGAAGGCTTAATATCAATTGATGCCTGCACGCCAGAACCCTGCTCTGTTGCACTAACTGAAAGCAAGCCATCGGCATCCACCTGGAAAGTCACTCGAATTCGAGCAGCCCCAGCAGCCATTGGCGGAATGCCACGTAACTCAAACTTGCCTAATGAACGGCAATCTTGCGCCAACTCACGCTCACCCTGCACTACCTGAATCGCTAAAGCGGTTTGACCATCCTTAAAGGTGGTGAAATCCTGAGCACGCGCTACTGGAATTGGCGTATTACGTGGAATAATTTTTTCAACCAAGCCACCCATGGTTTCAATACCAAGAGACAGTGGAATGACATCCAACAAAAGCCACTCATCATCTTTACTTTGATTGCCGGCAAGCAAATCCGCTTGCATAGCAGCGCCCAAAGCAACTACTTGATCTGGATTAAGATTATTTAAAGGCTTGGTACCAAAGAGTTCCCCAACAGCGCGCTGAACATGAGGCATGCGAGTCGCACCACCCACCATCACCACACCCTTAACTTCGTCCGCTTTAAGGCCAGCGTCACGCAAGGCCTTCTTTACGGCAACTAAGGTTTTATTGATTAGGTTCTGAGTAATCTCAAAGAACTGTGCCTGACTGATACCTACATTCACCACCGTGCCATCAGTAAGCGTTTCGTGAACACGGGCTAAAGGGTTATGACTCAATTGCTCTTTTGCATGCTTGCAAGAAAGCAATAGTCTGCGATGATCCTGAATTGAGAGTGGCGGAAGTTTAGCTTGCTCGATCACCCAGCAATAGAGACGATGATCAAAGTCATCACCACCCAAAGCAGAATCCCCACCAGTAGAGAGCACTTCAAATACACCTCTACTCATTTTCAAAATTGAGATGTCAAATGTGCCACCTCCAAGGTCATAGACTGCGTAGATACCTTCTGAAGCGTTATCTAGACCATACGCAATGGCTGCAGCAGTAGGCTCATTGAGTAAGCGCAATACTTCTATTCCAGCCAACTTAGCGGCATCTTTAGTTGCTTGTCGTTGCGCATCATCAAAATAGGCGGGGACAGTAATAACTGCACCAACGATGTCATCATTCACTGAGTCTTCAGCCAATTGACGCAAACGTGCCAGAATTTCTGCAGATACTTCAATAGGACTTTTATCACCAGCCACTGTGCGTAACTTCAACATGCCCGGCTCGTCTACAAAGTCATAAGGAGTACTTTCAATGTTTTCTACATCGACGATACCGCGACCCATAAACCGCTTTACAGAAACAATCGTGTTCTTAGGATCAGAAACAATGCTTTCAATTGCCTCAAAGCCAGCTTGGGTTCTACCATTAGGCAAGTAACGTACTACTGAGGGGAGTAATTCTCGCCCTTCTGAATCAGGAAGCACCTTAGGTAAAGCATCTCGCACAATCGCCACTAAGGAATTGGTGGTGCCCAGATCAATGCCCACCGCAATCCGACGCTGATGCGGTGCAAGAGACTTACCAGGTTCGGAGATTTGTAATAAGGCCATGGGGACTAGAGTGTAAAGCTATACCAAGGCTGAGATAGCATCATCTAGCTCAAGCGCAAACTTATCAATAAACAGCAGGCCTCTCAGTAACTCGGCAGCACGCTCATAGTTCTTAGCTCCATCAATCGCTTGTGTGATTTCAGCCAAGGTATCTCGTTTGGATTCTTCAACTTCTTCAGCTAAAGCTTCTAATGCGCTAATGTCCTCATCATGATCTTCAAGATATTCACGCCATTCCATTTGCTTCATTAAGAAAGCGGCTGGCATAGCAGTATTCGTTTCTAAGCGAGCATCCACATTATGAAGCTGACAAAGATAAAGGCCGCGCTGAACGGGGTTCTTGAGAGTCTGAAAGGCTGTGTTAGCTAAGGTAGCCATTTGCATGGCCAAACGTTGCTCGGTATCGCTACCACGTGCATGGCGATCCGGGTGCACCTCTTTTTGAATTGCTAGATAAGCTTGATCTAATGCAGACAAATCCAAATTGAATTGCTGATCTAAACCAAAGAAACGAAAGTAATCGTCAGACGCGGAAGGATTCACCACAACCACACTCATCTTTTACATTCGGATTCTGAAACTTAAAGCCTTCGTTCAAACCTTCGCGCACAAAATCTAATTCAGTGCCATCTAAGTAGGCCAAACTCTTGGGATCAATAAAAATGGTGATGCCATTGGATTCAAACTTCGTATCCTCTGGAGCTGCCTCATCCACATACTCCAG
>NZ_NCJB01000353.1:0-2260 GCF_002282275.1 Polynucleobacter sp. 39-46-10
AGCACCGGCCAGACGAATGGTAAGTTCACCATCGCCACCTCTTGGGCTTCCAATCCAGCAGCTAGCTGAGAGTGGTAAGGGTTGCCCAGCCCACTCATTTAAGAGGCGCAAGGTTTTTTCTTGGCTGAGCTGACAACGTAAGGTGGCTGTTGCTGCAGGCTTAGGTAGTACTTTTACAGAAGCCTCGAGTAATAGTGTGAGGGTTCCCATAGATCCGGGCATCAAACGTGAAACGTCATATCCCGCCACGTTTTTCATCACCTTGCCGCCAAAAGATAAGTCTTGGCCTTTGCCATCCATGATGCGTGCACCAAGAACAAAGTCACGTAAGTTGCCAGCGCTAATGCGACCAGGTCCTGCTAAGCCTGCAGCTATGGTGCCACCAAAAGTTGCGTTATGACCAAAATGGGGTGGCTCAAAAGCGAGCACTTGATTCTTTTCAGCTAGAGCTGCTTCAATTTCCTTTAATGGTGTGCCAGCACAAGCCGTAATCACTAATTCTTCAGGCTGGTATTCCAGGATGCCAGAATAAGGGCGGGTGTCTAACTTGGCATAGGAATTGGTATTGCCATACCAAGACTTTGTTCCACCACCTTCAATTGATAGTGGTGTTTTATTTTTGACTGCTGCCAGAATTTGTTCGCGAAATAAATCAATAGCCATATTGTTGGATGTGGACATTAGAAGCGCTCCAACTCGGGATGCGGTAAATTGCCGCCACTAATGCGCATACGACCGTATTCAGCACAACGATTTAATGTGGGGATCGCCTTATCAGGATTTAATAATCGTTCAGGGTCAAATGCTGTCTTAACTCCCCAGAAAGACTCGCGTTCACCTTCACCAAATTGAACGCACATGGAATTAATCTTTTCAATTCCAACGCCATGCTCACCAGTAATCGTGCCATCGAGCTCGACACAGGCTTCTAAAATTTCAGTACCGAATTCTTCAGCTCGATGCCACTCATCTTGATCGGCACCGTTAAATAAAATGAGTGGATGCATATTGCCATCGCCCGCATGAAATACATTCAAGCAAACAAGACCATATTTCTTTTCCATAACCTGAATACGTCTGAGTAGAGTGCCAATATTTCTGCGGGGGATTGTTCCATCCATACAGTAGTAATCAGGCGCTAAGCGTCCTGCTGCGGGGAAGGCATTCTTACGACCACTCCAAAATTTCAAGCGCTCCGATTCATTTTGAGAAATCTGAATACCACTAGCACCTGCTAGTTCGAGCACCTTAGTCATGCGCTCAATTTCTTCTGCAACCTCTTCAGGCGTGCCATCGGACTCACACAGGAGAATGGTCTCAGCTTCAAGGTCATACCCCGCATGAACAAATTCTTCTACTGCACGAGTAGTGGCTTTATCCATCATCTCTAAGCCGGCAGGAATGATGCCAGCAGCGATGATCGCGGCAACTGCATCGGCACCTTTTTCAATATCGTCAAAACTGGCCATGATGACGCGAGCCAATTTTGGCTTAGCAATGAGCTTGACCGTGACTTCAGTCACCACTGCAAGCATGCCTTCGCTACCCATCACAATTGCCAATAAATCGAGTCCTGGAGAGTCCGGCGCAAGGCTGCCAAATTCCACGATTTCACCATTCATCAACACGCCGCGAACTTTGAGGACGTTGTGAAGGGTTAGTCCATATTTGAGGCAGTGGACACCACCAGAGTTTTCATTCACATTGCCGCCAATGGAGCAGGCAATCTGTGAAGAGGGGTCCGGAGCGTAATAAAGCCCCAGATGGGCAACAGCTTCAGAGATGGCTAAATTGCGAACACCGGGTTGTACAACTGCAGTTCTGGTGAAAGGGTCAATGCTGATAATCTTTTTGAGTTTGGCTAGCGAGAGCACTAAACCTTGGGAAATGGGCATGGCGCCACCGGATAGGCCAGTGCCAGATCCGCGTGGAACGATAGGCACTTGCATTTCAAAGCAGGTCTTTAGGATCTGGGCAACCTGCTCCTCAGTCTCCGGTAAGGCTACCGCGAGGGGCATGCGTCGATAGGCCGCTAGACCATCACATTCATAGGGAATCGTGTCCTCAGGCTCCCAAAGCAAAGCGTGCTCCGGGAGTATCGGGCGCAAGGCCGATACCAATTTGGATTGAAGGGCGGTAATGGCCGCGAGCTCGGGGGGTGGGGTCACCATATTCATAAGAATCATTTTAGCCATTTACCTATAATTAGTTCATGGGAAATCGACTTTCAAAAATAGCCACCAGAACTGGTGATGCGGGT
>NZ_NCJB01000354.1:0-2257 GCF_002282275.1 Polynucleobacter sp. 39-46-10
GCTTGCGATGGATGACACCGATAAGGTGAAGATTCTGTACGACGATTGTTTGGCAAATAATATTCGGGTGTTCTCGCCAGATATTAATACTGGCGTTTATGTGTTCACACCATTACGTGCCCCAGATGCTGCTCCAGATTCTCCGATCAGTCATATTCGCTATGGCTTGGGCGCAGTGAGAGGTACCGGTGAGGCGGCAATTGAAGTGATTGTGAAGGCGCGTGAAGCTGGCGGACCTTTCAAAGATTTATTTGATTTCTGCGCACGCGTTGATCGTAGGCAAGTCAACCGTCGAGCAATTGAAGCTTTGATGCGTGCTGGCGCCTTTGATAGTTTGTATAAGGACTCTATTCCTGCCGGCGGTAATCCTTACGATATTCGCTCCACTTTATTGGCTTCTTTAGCGCGTGCAATCGAGGCGGCAGAACAAGCGGAAGCTTCAATCAACCAAGTCAGTTTGTTTGAGGTAGCAGGGGAAGAGGATCGCCACCTGCCTGAATTGGTGCGCGAACCAGTCTGGTCTGAAAAGAAACGCCTTCAAGATGAGAAGAGCGCCTTAGGACTTTGCCTAACGGGCCACATGTTTGACGCCTATCGCGACGAGACGGCGCATTTCATTCGTCAACCATTGGCTAAAGTGACGGAGGGTAAAGATCAGTTGATCGCCGGCATTATTACTTCTGCCCGCATGCTGACGGGTCAGCGTGGCCGTATGATGATTGCAACAATTGATGATGGCACCGCTGCAATAGAAGTGACCCTCTATAGCGAGGTATATGAACCAAATCGCTCTTGGCTCAAAGAAGATGAGTTATTAGTAGCGAAAGTGAACGTTACACCCGACAAGTTTTCTGGCGGAATGCGGATCGTATCAGAGGCGGTGATGGACATTACGGGTGCGCGCATGCGTTTTGCTCGCAATATCCATTTATCGATTGATTCAGCGATTGATCTTAAATCCTTACGTAGCCAAATTGGGCCTTACTTGATGAGTAATCGAGTGCGAGATCCCAAGTTGGGCCCCGCAGCAGCCGCTATGCCAAGTGCTAGCGAAGGCTTAAAGGGTTTAATGCTCACGGCTGCAGTCACTACTAGTGGCGGAGCTTGCTTGATGCAATTCCCAGAAGAGTTGCGCATCTATCCTGATGATGCCTGCTTGCATAGTCTGAATCAAATATTGGCGGCCAAGCAATCTAATACAGTTCAGGTTCAGTACCTCTAAATCAGCAGCACCAAAACCACTCAGAGTGATTTATTGATTTGTGGCGTCTTGAAGCGCTGCAATCACCTGATTGGGTTCTAAGAGATCCAAGCATTCGCTACGACTATTTGCACGATCTTCACAGCCTGCTTTGCGACAGGGGACGCATTCACCGGGTCCTTGCAGGATCGTGACATGACCAACTGTCTGCGAGCGAGCTCTTAATTGATAGGGCTGCTCACCAATAAAACTATTAGGCCATGGCCCAAAGTTGGTGGGTGGCGTTGGACCAAATAAGGCAATGGTCGGTGTATTACATGCTGCCGCTAGGTGTGTGATGGATGTATCTACCCCGATATAGGCAATTGCACCGCGAATCAGTGTTCCCGCTTGCGGGATAGTAAGTAGGCCTGCTGTATCAACAACATGACTGCGGGTTTCTTCATCAAGCAATGACAGAATATCCTTGTTTAGCTGTAGATCTTGCTTAGCGGGTGATGCGCTCAATACAACTTGCCAACCTTGTTTTGTAATCCAAGTTAGCAATGTTTGCCAATAGGCAAGCGGCCAACGCTTGTAGGCAGTCAAGGGCCCTGGATGCACTACAAGGTAAGGCGCATAGAGTTGACCAGCAATGCTTGGGGTAATGGGATCGCCAGCAGGTGGAGTGACTGAAATAGGTTTGCTAAATAAATCCCGCGGCTTCTTGTAAAAGATCTCAAGTAGGCGAAGCTTTTCAGTAATGACATGCTGGGCAAAATAATCCACATCAACTGTATGTAGGCTGATAGCCTTTTTCCAGGCGTTTTGCTTATCGCTTTTACTTTTCTTGGCTTTATCTTGATCAGTGAGACCTTGAGGGTGGCCCCCTAGTACGCCAACGCGGTGATGGGCAGCTACCAGAGCATAAAAATAGGCGCGATCACTAGGTTGCGTAACCACAGCCAAGTCGTAACGCTGAAATAGTTTAAAAAATAAAGAGAGATACTCTTTGAATTTGGGGCGATCGGAAGTTTCGATGATCTGGGTAATATCGGGATTACCTTTGAGCATCTC
>NZ_NCJB01000355.1:0-2231 GCF_002282275.1 Polynucleobacter sp. 39-46-10
AGTACATACCGAAGCCGCTCTTCTGAATGCAGTCAATATGACCAAAGAAGAAGCTGGTCGCGCTTTCGGCAACCCAGAAGTCTATATGGAGAAGTTTTTAGAAAAACCTCGCCACGTAGAGATTCAGATTTTGGCCGATACCCATGGAAATGCCATTTGGTTAGGTGAGCGTGATTGCTCGATGCAACGTCGCCATCAAAAAGTCATTGAAGAAGCTCCAGCACCTGGCATTGATCGCCGCTTAATTGCTAAGATTGGCGAACGCTGTGCAGAAGCTTGTAGAAAAATTGGTTATCGCGGTGCTGGTACTTTTGAATTCTTGTATGAAGACGGCGAATTCTTCTTCATTGAGATGAATACCCGTGTTCAAGTTGAGCATCCAGTTACTGAAATGATTACTGGCGTGGATATTGTTCAGGAACAAATTCGCATCGCTGCTGGCTTAAAACTCAGCTATCGCCAGAAAGATATCGTTTTCCGTGGTCACGCTATCGAATGCCGTCTCAACGCAGAAGATCCATTCAAGTTCACTCCAAGCCCAGGCAAAATTGGTTCATTCCATATGCCAGGTGGCCCCGGCATTCGTGTTGACTCACATGCCTACAGTGGCTATGTAGTGCCATCCAATTACGATTCGATGATTGGTAAATTGATTTCTTACGGCAATACTCGCGAACAAGCGATTCGTCGTATGCAGATTGCGCTTTCTGAGATGGTGATTGATGGGATTACGACTAATGTGCCACTCCATCGCGAACTCATGCTCGATCCAAACTTTATAGAAGGCGGAACCAGCATTCACTATCTGGAGCACCGCCTAGAAGAGCAAGCCGCCAGTCGCGGCAAGCCCTAAGCCGCCGTCAAGTGATGTTGATTTGGAGTAAGCATGTCTTATCGTGAACTTGTTTTCACGGTACCTGCAGAAATTGCTGAACCTTTGGGTGATGCATTGCTGGAAGTGGGTGCACTCTCTGTCACCGTTGAAGATGATGCTGCGGGTGGCTATGATGAAAACCCGCTTTATGGAGAACCAGGACTCTCACCAGAGGTTCAAGCCTGGGATCGCTCTTCAGTCACCGCGCTGTTTAATCCTGAGTTAGACGACTCAGGAGCGGTGAATTTCATTCCTGAGCTCCTCGCATCGCTCAAGGAAGCGGGATTCAATCTTCCCGCGCCAGAACAAAAGATTGTTGAGGAGCAGGACTGGGTCCGCTTAACCCAGAGCCAATTTACCCCAATTCAAATTGGCGAGCGTATTTGGGTAGTACCTTCCTGGCATGATGCGCCTACTGACCCGAATGCAATTTGTTTAGCGGTAGATCCAGGCCTAGCATTTGGCACTGGCAGTCACCCAACAACCCATCTCTGCCTTCTTTGGTTGGAACAAAATACACAACTACAAAACCAAAGTCTCTTGGATTACGGTTGCGGATCTGGAATTCTGGCAATCGCTGCTGCAAAACTGGGCTGCAATCCCGTTGTTGGAACCGACATTGATCCACAAGCCATGGTTGCGGCACGTAGCAATGCAGAAATCAACAATACGGTGATTCGTTTTGTTCTGCCCAATGAAAATGCGCCAGAACTTGCTGCAGAAACTAAATACGACATCGTCATGGCTAATATTTTGGCCAATCCGCTACAAGTTTTAGCCCCAGCCTTGGTAAATAAAATGCGTCCGGGTGGAAAAATTGTGTTGTCTGGGGTGCTAGCTCGTCAAGCAGAAGAAGTCATTGCCACCTATGGCCAATGGTTAAACCTTTCCGTCTGGAAAGAAAGTGAAGGTTGGGTCTGTTTGCACGGCACCCTTCCTGAAATGGGCAATACAGCAAATTTGACCAGCAAAAACACAGATACCTCTGTGCCGGTTCAAAAAAAAAGTCTTAAATTAATTCTTCTAAGCCTATTTTTAATCTTGCTCATTATTTTTGGTGAGCATCTTTCTAGAAATTCTTTGTTGCCGGCATTAGCAACACGTGTCGATGGCAGCTCTTCTCCGATAGCAAGCAGCGCTTTTTCTCTTTTACAGAAATTGGATGAGCAATTGTGTCGCGCACTAAGGTGCGTAAATCGCTCTGTAAGCGATTTTGCTGCATGGAAAATAACTTCAGTCACTCTTTCGCCTGAAAACGCGCGAGAGGGCCTTAAAAACGATTTAAATCAATTTGTAATGCAAGTTCAGTTGCAAAATCGTCTCGCATTATCAGTTTTATTTCCAAATTTAGAAATTA
>NZ_NCJB01000356.1:0-2227 GCF_002282275.1 Polynucleobacter sp. 39-46-10
ATACAGAGATCGTTCGCGATGCCTCGCAAGAGCAAAAGATTGGTCCCTTTGACGGCGCGTTCTCAGCAAGCACCTTCACTGGTCCCGCCACCTACACTGATAAAGAAAAATTCAACAAGCTGGAATTCACGGCGATTGATAAAAACAAAATTACTATTCCTACACAGGTTCCAGCTGGCGATCCCGCTTGGATAGCCATGGTTCAGCATTACTTTGCTAGCGCCTGGATTCCTAGCGATAAAGCAGCACGAGATATTTATGCCGGAAAGATTGATAACAACCTTTATCGAATCGGTATGCAAGTACCACTGGGCGTAGTTGCACCAGGCACAACAGTTGTGGAAAAAGCCAAACTATTTGTGGGGCCACAAGAAGAGCGCGTATTGGAAACAATTGCTCCGGGCTTTGAGTTGCTAAAAGATTACGGCTACTTAACCATTTTGGCTAAACCCATTTTCTGGCTCTTGGACAACATTCATTCTTATGTGGGCAACTGGGGGTGGTCAATTATTTTATTGACCATCTTAATTAAGTTGGTGTTTTTCCCGCTTTCAGCTGCAAGCTATAAGTCTATGGCCCGCATGAAAGAGGTGCAACCACGCTTACTCACCATGAGAGAGCAGTACAAGGGTGACCCACAAAAATTAAATCAAGCCATGATGGAGATGTACCGCAAGGAAAAAATTAATCCTCTTGGTGGGTGTTTGCCCGTGGTGATTCAGATTCCAGTATTTATTGCCTTGTACTGGGTTCTATTGTCTTCAGTAGAAATGCGCAACGCCCCATGGATTGGATGGATTCATGATTTATCAGTTCCAGACCCATACTACATTTTGCCAATCATTATGGCTGCTTCAATGTTTGTGCAAACCAAGCTGAACCCAACGCCACCAGATCCAATTCAGGCTAAGGTGATGATGTATATGCCGCTTGTATTCTCTGTAATGTTCTTCTTCTTCCCAGCAGGCTTGGTCTTATATTGGGTGGTGAACAACTTACTATCAATTGCTCAGCAGTGGCAAATCAATCAAATGTTTGGAAAAAAGCCGGCTTAAAGTCTTTGGCCGATAACAAATAAACAAAGGGTGCCTGCAATGATGACGAGAAAGCTGCCCATCATTGCGGTTGCCACTGCGCCGGGCAAGGCTGGGGTTGGCGTTATTCGTATTAGTGGCCCACAGCTTTTGCCAATAGCCGAAGCTCTTTTTCACAAGGCGCTTACGCCGCGCCAAACCAATCTCCTTACCCTTCGTGATGCGCGCGGCGAGACGATTGACCAGCTGATTGCAATTTACTTTGCTGCCCCCGCCTCCTTTACCGGTGAAGATGTGCTTGAGCTGCAATGCCATGGAGGACCCCAGCTTTTAGAGTTGGTCATGAAGCGGTGTCTCGAGCTTGGAAAAGATCAGGGTTTGGTTATTGCAGAGCCGGGCGAATTTTCCTTACGCGCGTATCTCAATAACAAAATCGATTTAGCTCAAGCAGAGGCTATCGCAGATTTAATTGATGCTCAAAGTGAGGCGGCAGTTCGTGGAGCAGCGCGTTCATTGCAAGGGGTCTTCTCAAACGACATTAATGCCTTGATCGAAGAAATTACCCAATTACGAATTTTGGTTGAGTCCACCCTGGACTTTCCTGAAGAAGAGATTGAGTTTCTGGAGAATGCCCAAGCTCGCCAGCGCCTCAGCGCGGTGATGGAAAAGTTGCATAAGCTGAGAGAGGGTGCAAAACAGGGCAAGATTTTGCGCGACGGTATTCAGCTGGTTTTGGCTGGCGCCCCTAACGTTGGAAAGAGCTCACTTCTTAATCGCTTGGCTGGCGAAGAGGTTGCAATTGTTACTCCTATCGCGGGAACCACAAGGGATCGCGTTAAGGAAAGCATCACCATAAGTGGTATTCCAATGCACATTATTGATACAGCCGGTCTTCGCGAGACCAGCGATCTAGTTGAGGCAAAGGGAATTGAACGGTCTTGGGAGGCAATACAAGCCGCAGACCTAGTTATTTTTCTGCAAGATTCAAATTCAATTAATGCGATCGATAGCGCGGCGGTTTTGGACTTAAAAGCTCAAATATTGAAGGCCCTCCCACCAAAGTGCCCCGTTTTAGAGGTCATTAATAAGTCTGACTTGCTCCCTAATGAAGCATCCCACCAAAGTGAAAGTCCATCTCTACTTATTTCGGCCAAGACTGGCGATGGGGTTGAGACTCTAAAACAAAAAATCCT
>NZ_NCJB01000032.1:0-16360 GCF_002282275.1 Polynucleobacter sp. 39-46-10
TACATTGTTGCCAACCATCGGCTTCTTCCCAGTGACTTGGCAAACTTTTGCCATGACATAACTCCATTAATTGCGAAAAAAGAAGATTGTATCAGTCTCTGGGCACTTTGATCTACCCCTATTTGGCTTTAGTTTTGAGGATATGGCAATCTAAGCTCCGGTATTGGCCAAAAATTCCCATTAAGTTAGTGATTACTTCTATTTATAGTCATTTTTCATAAGGCCTGCCTCTGAAAATGAGAAAAAACCGCTGTCACTGACAATACAGTGATCTAGGAGTGGAATATCCACCAGTTGCAAGGCCTTAGCCAGCATTTTGGTTAATTCCTGGTCGGCAATACTGGGGAGTGGGTTTCCACTGGGGTGGTTGTGGGCAACGATAAGGGCGCTAGCATTTCTGGCAAGGGCTTCTTTGAGGATTTCTCGAGGATAGACTGCAGTGTGGGTTAGAGAGCCTCTAAAGAGCTCCTGGCACTCAATCAGGTGCAGGCGAGAGTCAAGGTATAGACATAGGAAGACTTCGTGTGGCAGACGGCCAAATCGGGCTTGCAAGAACTCCCTGACATACCCTGGCGATGAGAATACTGATTCCTGGGAGAGGGTTTCCTCAAGGCTACGCTTGACGAGCTCATATGCTGCCTGAATTTGTGACCATTTAGAAATACCCATACCGTGAATCTGGGTTAATTCCTCTGGTGTGCAAGACAGTAGGCGCGGCAAATTGCCAAAATAGTGAAGAAGGTCACCAGCTAAAGCTACGGCAGTTTTGCCTTTGACGCCAACGCGCAGAAAGATTGCAAGCAATTCCGCATCGCTCAGGGCTGATGCTCCGAGGGCGCGCAGTTTCTCGCGAGGCCGCTCCATTTTTGGCCAATCCGTAATCGGTGAGTGCACGCTGAGGTCGGGCCTAGATACAATTACCTTATGACTAAGTTTACGGTTTTGCCCAACTCCTTCCTGACTCTCAACTATCGGCTGACTTTGCCTAGCGGGGATGATTACATCAATACTTTTATCGATCGTCCTGCGACGGTGCTGATGGGTTCTGGTCAATTTGCGCCTTGTTTTGAAAAGGTATTAATCGGACTGGGTGTGGGTGAAAAGAAAAGCGCCTTACTGCCGCCGGAAGAAAGTTTTGGTGAACGCAAGGAAGAATTAATTCAGTGGGTTACTTTGGGCGCGCTTAAAGAGGGTCGAGATGATGATGTGGAATTCAATCCTGGTGATGTAATCGAATTTAATGCTCCTGGTGGCGCGCAATATGCTGGTGTGTTGCAATCTATTAATGAAGAAGGTGCTTGGTTTGATTTCAATCACCCGCTTGCTGGAAGGCCAGTTACCTTCGAAGCTGAAATCGTTGCGATTCTGTAAGTTATGAGTAATCCATCTAGCGCGCACGACACCGCAGAAATTTTGATGGCACAGCCACGCGGTTTTTGCGCGGGTGTAGATCGCGCGATCAATATCGTGAATGAAGCGCTGACCCGTTTTGGCGCGCCAATTTATGTACGCCATGAAATTGTTCACAACGCCTATGTCGTAAATGGTTTGCGTGAAAAAGGCGCTGTGTTTGTGGATGAGTTGCATGAAGTTCCTAAAGGTGGCATCGTGGTGTTTAGTGCCCATGGTGTCTCTCAAGAGGTTCGCCAAGACGCTGAGGCACGCGGACTGCAGGTGTATGACGCTACCTGCCCCCTGGTTACCAAAGTTCATCTTGAAGTCGTCAAGATGTGTAAGGATGGTTTCACGGTCTTGATGATTGGCCATGCCGGGCATCCGGAAGTTGAAGGCACGATGGGGCAAGTGAAAAAAGGCGTTCATCTGATTGAAAAAGTAGCGGATGTTGCTCAACTGCCTTTTGCTGAAGATGAAAAAATTGCTTATGTAACGCAAACTACCCTCTCCGTAGATGAGACAAAAGAAATCGTTGATGCATTAACTCAAAAGTTTCCAAATATTGTTCAGCCGCGCAAACAAGATATTTGTTATGCCACTCAGAACCGCCAAGATGCTGTGAAATTTATGGCGCCTCAAGTTGAGATCGTTATTGTGGTGGGAAGCAAAGCAAGTTCGAACTCGAATCGCTTGCGTGAATTGGCTGAAAAACTCGGCGTACCGGCTTACATGGTTGATGCGCCAGAGCAACTCCAGGCTGAATGGTTTGTTGGTAAGAAGCGAGTGGGTCTCACTGCAGGTGCGTCAGCCCCAGAAAGCTTGGCCCTTTCAATTGTGGAGAGGATTCAGGAATTTGGCCCGCGCAGTATTCGTAATCTTGAAGGTGTTGTTGAAGACATTACGTTCTCGCTACCAAAGAATTTAGTGGGCTAACTAAAAAAATAAAGGAGCCCAAGGCTCCTTTATTGCATTCTATCTAGTTGCTTTTAGGCAACTTGCTTGAGCAGCTCTCTCAAAATATTGCACATCTGATGGATTTCATCATCGGATACATTGAGTGCTGGCATAAAGCGCAAGAGGTTAGGTCTTGGTGAGTTGATCAGCAATCCCTCTGGGCCTCTATCGCGAGCAAGTTCAACCAGCTTGCCGCCAATATCGCTACTCAACATGAGGGCGCGCAAAAGTCCTTCACCACGTTCACCATCTAAATTAAATTCTGAAGAGATGGCCAGCAGCTCTTTGCTGAGTAATTCGCCTTTGGCGCGAACGGATTCCAGGAAGCCTGGCGCTAATAGTTGCTCGATCACACTGATGCCTACTGCAGTCATTAGTGGGTTGCCGTTATAGGTACCGCCTTGATCGCCTGGAACAAAGCAAGCAACCGCATCAGTCGCCATGAGCGCTGCCAAGGGAACGCCACCACCAATACCTTTGCCCAAGGTCATGATGTCGGGTTCGATACCGTAATGTTGATAGGCGAAGAGTTTTCCAGTGCGACCGCAGCCGGCCTGTACTTCATCTACGATTAGCAGAATATTATTTTCTTTAGTGAATTTACGCAGATTTTGCATAAATTCTTTCGTAGTTGGGATCACGCCACCTTCGCCTTGTACCGGCTCAAGCATCACTGCAACCGTCTTATCAGTCACCAGTTTTTTAACGGAATCTAAATCATTCAAATCAGCTTTTGGGAAACCGGGAACTTGTGGGGCAAACATGGTGTCCCAGCCTGGCTTACCAGATGCGCTCATCGTCGCTAAGGTGCGACCATGAAAGCTATGATCAAAGGTGATGATTTCAAAGGCGCCGGACTTATTAAGTTGACCCCATTTGCGTGCTAGCTTGATAGCGCCCTCATTGGCCTCAGCCCCGCTATTAGCAAAAAACACTTTGTTAAAGCAACTGTTATCGGTCAGTAAATTCGATAAGCGAATCATCGGCTCGTTATAAAAAGCGGGACTCGGATTAATGAGCTTCTTAGCTTGTGCATTCAGCGCTTCAATCATGCCGGGATTGCTATGGCCTAGACAGTTGACGGCCCACCCTTGCAAGAAGTCTAAGTAGCGCTTGCCATTGTTATCGGTCAGCCATGAGCCTTTACCCTCAACCATCATTACTTCTGGCCGTGGGGTAATAAACATCACTGAGTGGGCATCTACTGATTGGGCTGGCTTATTCATGTCGTGTGCAAAGTGAGGTCAAATGAGGTTTCTATTATCACGCTTAGCAGACTAGTTTGTCGCGAGATCAGCAGCGCTGGTGAAGGAGTCCGCAAAGAATTCCTCTTCAGGTAGCTTGCACTGAGATACAAAGTCCTGGCGGGCTGCATTGACCATGACAGGAGCTCCGCAGGCATAGACCTGGCAAGGGCTCATGTCGGCATGGTCGGCGATTACTGCTTGATGCACAAAGCCTGTACATCCAGCCCATTGATCCTCTGGGAGGGCATCTGAGATGACGGGGGTGTATTTGAAGTCTGGAATATCCCTTGCCCATGACTGGCAGAGCTCATCGAAGTAGAGGTCGCTTGGGCGCCGTCCGCCCCAATATAGGTGAATCGAACGCTGAATTTTTTTGAACTGCATTTGCTCGATGATGGATTTAATCGGCGCAAAGCCGGTGCCTGCCGCAACAAAGATGATCGGTTTTTTAGAGTCTTCTCTCAAGAAGAAGCTACCTAATGGGCCTTCAAAACGCAGAATATCTTTTTCTTTTAATGCAGGATCTTTTGCGCCAAAGACAAAGTCGGTAAAGAGACCGCCAGGCAAGTGGCGAATATGCAGCTCGAGGGGGCCCTCTTGATCGGGCGCATTGGCAATTGAGTAGGCGCGGCGCTGCCCATCTTTGAGTAGAAATTCTAAATACTGTCCCGCCAGAAATTGAAAGCGCTCGGCAGCCGGCAGTTGTAGTTTGAGAATCGCCACATCAGCACTCGGTTTTGTAATGCTGTTCACACGACAGGGAACTTTGCGAATAGCGATATCGCCAGCGCCTTGAACTTCGCGAGCTTCAATGAGAAGGTCGGATTTAGGATGGGCGCAACAAAATAAGGTGCCCCCAGCAGCTTCATCAGACAGGCTTAAAGCGGCGGCACTATGTTGACCATGCTCTACCTGACCTTCTAAAACCTTGCCTTTACAGGATCCGCAAGCACCATTTTTACAACCATAGGGAAGGGTGATGCCCTGTTGAAGTGCCGCTTCCAGCAGGGTTTCATCCTTCTGGACGGTAAATTGTTTGCCGCTCGTCTTGAGCGTGACTTGGTAGGACACTCTCATTCCTTTCAATAAATCGTTACGATGTGACCTATGCAATCTTTTGGTAAATCTCGAATCCTGATCGTCGGCTGCGGTGACATTGGCCTGCGTGTTGCCAAGCAACTCGCTCGAAGTCATCGCGTATATGCCCTAACTTCCCAGAAAACCCGTTTTCCGGAGTTGAGAGCAGTTGGCGCGATTCCGATTTTGGGGGATCTGGATAAGCCTGATAGCTTGTGGCGTTTAAGTGGATTAGCGCAAACTGTGATCCACTTGGCACCACCCCAAAATACAGGTCATCGCGATTGCCGAACTCGCAACCTCCTCCGAATTTTAGCCCAAGGTTCTGATAATGTTGGGCGCTTGATTTATGTGAGTACTACTGGTGTTTATGGCGATCATGCGGGTGGCAGGGTGAGTGAAGTGACCCCAGTCAACCCTCAAAGCGAGCGAGCAAAGCGAAGAGTGAATGCAGAAAATTGTCTGCGTCTTTGGGCTCCAGCTCATGGAGTCGTACTGACCATCCTGCGCGTGCCAGGTATTTATGCTGTTAACCGATTACCAGTTGAGCGCATACAGGCCGGCACACCTGCCCTAAATCCAGCTGAGGATGCGTACTCAAACCATATACAGAGCGATGATTTGGCAAGATTGGTTTGTGCGGCTGTTTATCACGGTAAACCACAGCGCGTCATTAATGCTTGTGATGGTGGTGAAACTAAAATGGGTGACTACTTTGATGAGGTAGCTGATGCCTTTGGTCTAGAGCGACCACCAAGATTGTCGGCTGAGCAGTTGGAGAAAATCGTATCCCCCATGCTGTGGTCTTTTATGCGGGAGTCACGGCGCGTAAGCAATACGCGGCTAGCAGAATTGAAAACTCCGCTACGCTATCCCGGCGTCGCAGAGTTTCTGAAAACTATTTCCAAGAATCCTTGAGTCCAACCGTACGATTAAATACGGGCTGACCTGGTTTGCAATCGCTTTGGTCTGCTACAAAGTAACCGTGACGCTCAAACTGAAAGCGATCTTCTGCTTTAGCGTCTTTCATGCAAGGCTCTAAGTACGCAGTAATCGTTTGCTTAGAGTTGGGATTAATCGCATCAAGGAAATTCTTATCACCACTATCGGGGTGTGGGTCATTAAACAAGTGATCGTAGAGACGAACTTGCGCTGGCACAGCCTCAGCTGCACTAACCCAATGAATGTTGCCCTTGACCTTGTAATTGTTTGAGCCAGGGGTACCGCTCTTACTATCTGGGAAGTGAGTCGCATTCACTTGAATGACATTACCATTGGCATCCACTTCAAAGCCAGTGCACTCAACCACAAAGCCATGACGTAAGCGCACGCGTCCACCGGCTTGATCGCCAATCGGCGGATAGAGTCTAAAGAATCCTTTAATAGGCTCTTTCATGAAGTCATCTTCTTCAATCCACAACTCTTTTGTGAAATGAAACTCACGATTGCCCCACTCAGGATGCTGTGGATGGCGCGGCGCTGAGCAAGGCTCACTCGCTGACGCATCAAAGTTTTCAATGACGAGTTTAAGTGGCTTAAGAACCGCTGTAGCCCGTGGAGCCTTGGTTTCAAGATCATCGCGCAAGGCTTGATCCAAAGTACTCATATCGATCCAGCTGTCTGCTTTAGAAACGCCGATGCGTTCACAGAACAAGCGAATGCTCTCAGGCGTATAGCCTCTACGACGAATGCCTACGATGGTTGGCATGCGAGGATCATCCCAGCCATTAACCTGTTTTTCTTCTACCAATTGCAGTAGTTTGCGCTTGCTAGTGATGGTGTAAGTTAAGTTGAGGCGGGCGAATTCATATTGGCGCGGAACGGGATTTTTAAAGATCCCCAGCTCTGCTAATGAGGCGACAATCCAATCGTAGAGCGGGCGATTATTTTCAAATTCTAGTGTGCAGATAGAGTGCGAAACATTTTCTAGCGCATCTGAAATGCAGTGCGTGAAATCATATAAAGGATAGATGCACCATTTGTTACCAGTGCGGTGGTGATCGGTATGGCGAATGCGATAGACCACAGGATCACGCATGATGATATTCGGATGCGCCATATCGATCTTCAAGCGCAGAACATGTTCACCATCTTTGTATTTGCCATCGCGCATCTCGCGGAATAAGGCAAGATTCTCATCGGCAGTGCGATCGCGGTAAGGGCTATTTTTTCCAACTTGGCCAAAGTTGCCACGATTGGTATGGATGTCATCTGCACTTTGACTATCAATATACGCTTTGCCATTCTGAATCAGAATTTCTGCAAACTCATAGAGCCGATCAAAGTAATCGCTCGCGTGATAAAGGTGTGTACCCCAATCAAAGCCAAGCCATTTGACTGCATCCAAAATACTGTCGGCATACTCAACATCTTCCTTCACTGGATTGGTGTCATCCAAGCGCATATTGCAACGTGCACCACCCACTTGATTGTTGTAATCAGCAGCTAAGCCAAAGTTGAGGCAAATACTTTTGGCGTGACCAATATGGAGGTAGCCATTGGGCTCTGGTGGAAAACGCGTGATGATGGAGGGAATAGCTTGACCATCGCGATTGCTGCGGTTCTGGTAGGTGCCACTCGCGAGATCATGATCGATGATCTGGCGCAAAAAGTTAGAGGGCTCAGCAACAGTGCCGGCGGGCGATTTAGATGGTTTGCTATCTTGGGACATGCACTCATTGTAGAGAAAACCCCCACCCATCAAGAAAAAAGCCCGCAAACTGCTGCGGGCTTGTGTCCGGGAAGTATTCGAGAGTTAATCTTCTACAAAAGCCTCTTCACGGGTTTTCTTAACCGCTGGTAATGCCACTATCACAACCAAGAGGGCTGCTGCGATGAGTAGGCCTAAAGATAATGGACGGGTTAGGAAGGTAGTGAAATCACCGCGTGACAACAGTAGGGCGCGACGGAAGTTCTCTTCCATCATTGGTCCGAGTACGAAGCCCAGCAGCAATGGAGGGGGTTCGCAACCCAGCTTGAAGAAGAGGTAACCAATTAAGCCAAAGGCTGCAGTCACATAAACATCAAATACGGCGTTGTTGACGGTATAGACGCCGATACAGCAGAACACCAGAATAGCTGGGTACATAAAGCGGTAAGGAATCTTCAAGAGCTTCACCCAGATACCAATGAGCGGCAAGTTCAAGAGAATCAACATCACGTTACCAATCCACATGGAAGCGATCAGACCCCAGAACAAGGCTGGGTTGCTGGTCATTACTTGTGGACCTGGTTGAATGTTATGAATGGTCATTGCGCCAACCATCAAAGCCATCACAGCATTTGGTGGAATGCCCAAAGTGAGCAATGGAATGAAGGAAGTTTGAGCTGCAGCATTGTTAGCTGCTTCTGGACCTGCTACACCTTCAATTGCACCCTTACCAAACTCATGGCTGTACTTAGAGGATTTCTTTTCAACCGAGTAGGCACCAAATGCTGCTAAGGCTGCGCCGCCGCCCGGCAGAATTCCGAGGATGGATCCAATGGTTGTGCCGCGTAAGATGGATGGAATCATGCGCTTCACATCTTGCTTAGTTGGGATCATGGTGGTCATCTTGTTCAAGAAGCCCTCATCACCATCCTTTTTTTCGAGGTTGCCCATGATTTCAGCAAAGCCGAATACGCCCATTGCAACTGAAACGAAGCCAATGCCATCGCTTAACTGGGGAAGATCGAATGAGTAGCGAGCTACACCAGAGTTAACGTCGGTTCCGACAAGGCCCATTAAAAGCCCCAAAATGATCATGCCGATAGCCTTGATCAAAGAGCCAGAGGCCAGCACGACCGCACCGATTAACCCTAAAACCATTAGGGAGAAGTATTCAGCAGGGCCAAACTTGAATGCCAGTTCTGAGAGTGGTGCAGCAAATGCAGCTAAAACTAGGGTTGCTACGCAACCAGCAAAGAATGAGCCCATACCAGCGGTAAAGAGGGCTACACCCGCTCGACCATTTCTGGCCATTTGGTAGCCATCAATAGCGGTCACCACCGAGGACGTCTCCCCCGGGATGTTGAGCAAAATCGCTGTTGTGGAGCCGCCATACTGTGATCCATAGTAAATACCGGACAACATAATCAAAGCGGCAACTGGAGGTAATGCATAGGTGGCGGGCAACAACATCGCAATCGTAGCGATGGGGCCTAGACCTGGCAAAACGCCAATTAGCGTGCCCAATATGCAACCAATAAAGCAGTACATCAGATTTTGGAGGGTAAAAGCCGTATCGAAACCAAGGGCTAAATTAGCAAATAAGTCCATTTTTAGTTTCCCGGTTAGTTATTTAAAAAAGCTGGTAGTAATGGGAACTGAAGACTTAAGCCCAAAACGAAGACTGAATAGGTAAACGCAATCAAGAAACTAGCGTTGATTAAGGTGCCTTTCCAATGAAACTCATGGCTGGCGCTGGCGGATACGAAAACCAATACGAATACAGCAACGATGAAGCCCATGGTTGGTAATAAAAGCCCATAGAGCACGACTGAACCAGTAATGAGGGCGATGATTTTCCAGTGGAATGGTGGAATTTTTTCAATGGCAGCCTTGGCGCCAAGGGATTTCACCAGCACTAGAAGTCCCAAGAGGGTCATGAGGATCCCTAAATAGAAGGGAAAGTAGCCTGGACCCATTTTGGCGGCGGTACCCATGGGGTATTGTCTTGCTACGATTGTAAAAAATAGGCCAATAACCATGTACATGATTCCGGCACCAAAATCCCGTTGATTGCGAATTTTCAAGTTGAGCTCCTTATATCGACTTAAATGCCGATCTATTTATTAATGTTACGGGATTGTAAGGCAGGATTGAGCAGGTTTGCCTAGGGTTTGCCCCAGACTAGTGCCAATGCGATAATTATTCGCATGAAAGTCTCCCAAATTCGCCAGGCATACCTGGACTACTTCGCCCAAAAAGGCCACCAAATTGTCCCTTCCAGCCCAGTGGTGCCTGGAGATGACCCAACCCTGCTATTTACCAATGCGGGAATGAATCAGTTCAAGGACGTCTTTTTAGGCTTTGACAAGCGCCCCTACAACCGCGCAACCACTGCCCAAAAATGTATTCGTGCCGGTGGCAAACACAATGATTTGGATAACGTGGGCTATACAGCCCGTCATCACACCTTCTTTGAAATGCTGGGCAACTTCTCTTTTGGAGATTACTTCAAGAAAGATGCCATTCAGTTTGCTTGGGGTTTATTGACTGAGGTATTCAAGTTGCCGGAAGAAAAGCTGCTCGTCACCGTCTATGCGGAAGACGATGAGGCTTATGAGATTTGGAATAGGCAAATCGGAGTGCCGGCTGAGCGGATTATTCGCATCGGCGATAACAAAGGTGCTCGCTATGCCTCAGATAATTTCTGGATGATGGGCGACACAGGCCCATGTGGTCCTTGTACAGAAATTTTCTACGATCATGGCCCTCATATTGCTGGCGGTCCTCCAGGAAGTCCTGATGAAGATGGTGATCGCTACATTGAGATTTGGAATAACGTATTCATGCAGTTCAATCGCGACGAAGCGGGCAATATGCATCCATTGCCTAAGCCTAGCGTAGATACCGGTATGGGTCTTGAGCGTATCGCAGCCGTATTGCAACACGTGCATTCCAACTACGAGATCGATCTCTTTGTTAATTTGCTGAAGGCAGCAAAGGAAGCGGTTGATGCGGCTGGTGGTGAGAATTGCGATCCAGATAGCCCATCACTCAAAGTGATTGCTGATCACATTCGTGCCTGTAGTTTTATCGTAGTAGATGGCGTGATTCCGGGTAACGCGGGTCGTGGCTATGTACTGCGTCGCATTACGCGCCGCGCGATTCGACACGGTTACAAATTAGGCGCACGCAAACCATTTTTCTATCAACTCGTCCCTGCTCTTGTAAAAGAGATGGGTCAAGCTTATCCAGAGTTGCAGGCAGCAAAAGATAAAGTGAGTGAAGTAATTAAGCAGGAAGAAGAGCGCTTCTTTCAGACAATCGCGAACGGTATGGAAATTTTGGAAGGTGCACTTGCTGGTGGTGCTAAGACGGTTGATGGTGAAACCGCTTTCCGCTTACACGATACCTTTGGCTTCCCGTTGGATTTGACTGCAGACGTTTGCCGTGAGCGCGATGTCACGGTGGATGCTGAAGGTTTTGATTTGGCAATGCAAAAGCAGCGTGATCAAGCAAGGGCGGCTGGTAAGTTCAAGGTGGCTCAAGGCTTGGAGTACTCGGGTAAACCGACTCAGTTCCATGGCTATGACACCTTGAAACATGAAGGTGCCAAAGTAACTGCGCTTTATGTTGATGGCTCTGCTGTGCAGTCTGTCAAAGCTGGCGATGCTGCAGTGATTGTTTTGGATAACACCCCTTTTTATGCCGAGTCTGGTGGACAGGTTGGCGATAAGGGTGAATTGCGTAATGAAGCTGTGCGTTTTGCAGTTGAAGATACCTTCAAGATTCAGGCTGATGTTTTTGGTCACCAGGGTGAAGTGCAAGAGGGTGAGCTCAAGATAGGCGATGCAATCAACGCCTTGGTGGATACCGAGCAAAGAACGGAAACGATGCGTAATCACAGTGCTACACATATTTTGCATAAAGCATTACGTGAAGTTTTAGGTGATCACGTGCAACAAAAAGGTTCACTAGTTGATGCAAGCAAAACCCGCTTTGACTTTACTCACAACGCGCCAATTACTGCACAAGAAATTCGTCGGGTAGAAGATATTGTGAATGCCGAGATCTTGGCTAATACTGCGACTTCTGGAAAAGTGATGTCTTTGGATGATGCACAAAAGACTGGCGCCATGATGCTCTTTGGCGAGAAGTATGGTGATGAAGTTCGCGTACTAGAAATCGGTAGTTCTAAAGAGCTATGTGGGGGCACTCACGTGGGTCGCACGGGTGACATTGGTAGTCTTAAGATTGTTTCTGAAGGTGGTGTTGCTGCCGGCATCCGTCGAGTTGAAGCAGTCACTGGCAGAAATGCCTTGAACTTCCTGCAGGGCTTGGAAGACAAAATTAACGAAGCAGCGACCATTCTGAAAACCCATCCAGGTGATTTAGTGAATCGTGTTGCTCAACTCCAAGATAGCTTGCGTCAAGCTGAGCGTGAGTTGGATAAAGTGAATTCCAAACTCGCTGCCAGCCAAGGTGACGAGTTGGCAACCCAGGCTATTGATGTCAATGGCATCAAGGTCTTAGCGGCCCGCTTAGATGGTGCTGATGCGCAAGTATTACGCGAGACTATGGATGCCTTAAAAGCCAAGCTGAAAACAGCAGCCATTGTGTTGGCCTCTGTACAGGGCGATAAAGTCAGTTTGATCGCTGGCGTGACTGCAGACTCGATTGCTAAAGTAAAAGCAGGTGACTTAGTGAACTTTGTTGCTCAGCAAGTTGGTGGCAAGGGCGGCGGCAAACCAGAGATGGCAATGGCTGGCGGTACCGATCCTAGCAAGTTGGGCGCGGCATTGGCTGGCGTGAAAGACTGGGTGGCCTCTAAGTGAGTGATGCTATCGAATTTAATCTCGAGGTAGATGCAATTGGCATGAACTGCCCACTCCCCATCTTGCGTACCAAAAAAGCTTTAGCCACAATGCAGTCCGGCGAAGTGCTCAAAGTGAAGGCAACCGATTCTGGTGCGGCCCATGACTTCCCCGCATTTGCCAAGCAGACTGGCAATGAACTTCTCTCTAGCACCACAGAAGGCGATGTATTGGTTTTCTTTTTGAAGAGAAGATAAAACACGCTGCAGACTATGAACAGTAAAGAAAAAGGCAGAAAGTGATTTCTGCCTTTTTTGCTTTTCTCCTCTTGGAGATTCATTGTGAAGTCTAGGTTAAAGAGCGGCTCTTGAGATACGCTGCAAACTCAGTGCTCACTTCTGGGTGGCGTAAAGCAAATTCCACGGAAGCCTTGAGATAGCCTAGCTTGCTGCCACAGTCATAGCGCACGCCATCGTATTCATAAGCAAATACAGGCTCCTCTTTGAGTAAGGATGCAATTGCATCGGTGAGTTGGATTTCTCCGCCGGCACCAGGCTTGAGATTGCGAATGTGATTGAAGATGTCAGAAGACAGAACGTAGCGACCTACTACCGCTAAGTTGGATGGCGCATCTTTAGGCTGCGGCTTTTCCACAATCCCATTTAAGCGATAGATACCCTTAGATACTTCTGCCCCAGAAATAATGCCGTAGGAACTACTCTTAGATGGATCAATTTTTTCTACCGCTAATACTGAGCCATTTTGCTCATCAAACACTTTGAGCATCTGCTTCAGAACTGGCGGTTGGCCATCGAGTAAGTCATCCGCGAGAATGATGGCGAAAGGTTCATCTCGTACGAGCTTTTCTGCGCACAAGACGGCGTGACCCAAACCAAGCGCTTCCGGTTGACGAACGTAAACACAATCTACATGACTTGGCTTCACGCTGCGTACGATCTCTAAGAGCGCCTGCTTATTTTTTGCTTCGAGCTCAGCTTCTAATTCATAGGCCTTATCAAAGTGATCCTCGATGGCGCGCTTGCTGCGACCGGTCACAAAAATCATTTCAGTAATGCCGGCAGCAATCGCTTCCTCAACCGCATACTGAATGAGGGGCTTATCAACTACATTGAGCATTTCTTTCGGGCTGGCCTTGGTGGCCGGTAAGAAGCGTGTGCCCAAACCTGCAACAGGGAAGACTGCTTTGGTAACGGCTTTAGTGCTTAATGGCATGGCAATTCCGATCAGTTTGATTGCTGCTTTATTTCAGTCGCTCTAATTGTGCAACAAGCTTCTCATGGTTTTGTTCAAAGCCAGCAAGACGCTGTTTTTCTTGTGCAACAACCTCTTCTGGGGCGCGAGCCACAAAGCTTTCATTGCCAAGCTTGCTGCGTGCTTTGGTAATCTCATTCGCTAGGCGCTCAATTTCCTTGCTCAGGCGAATTCTCTCGGCTGCCACGTCTACTTCGATTTTGAGTAATAACTTGAGATTACCAACCAGGGCCATTGGTGCACCAGGAGCATCTTTCTCTAAAGCGGACTCGTCATCATAGATTTTGACTTCAGATAACTTGGCCAAGGCAGTAAGGTATGGACTTGCCTTCTTTAAGAAATCTTGCGGCCCACTAATCCAGAGGGGCACCTTTAGTGCGGGTGAGACTTGCATCTCACCGCGTAAATTGCGGCAGGCATCCACAATCGATTTAATCTGAGCTACCCAAGCTTCGCTCTGCTCATCAATCTTATCAAGCTGAGCAACAGGGTAGGGCTGCAGAGCAATGGTTTGTTTTTCTTGTTTCACCAGTTCTTTACCAACCTTAGGCCCAACGGTTTGCCAGAGCGTTTCCGTAATAAAGGGAATGAGTGGATGCGCCATGCGCAAGATGGTTTCCAAAATACGTAGGAGGGTTCGGCGGGTAGCGCGTTGCTGTGCAGGCGTACCAGTTTGCAGTTGAACCTTGGCTAACTCCAAGTACCAATCACAATACTCATCCCAAACAAACTGATAGATGCTGGTAGCAATATTGTCAAAGCGATAGTTTTGGAAGCCTTTAGCAACATCAGTCTCGGTTCTTTGTAGTAAAGAAACAATCCAACGATCTGCTGGAGAGAAGTCAAGCTGCCCTTCTGGACCACATTGGCTGTCACAAGGTGCAAAACCATTCTCTTGATCATTGCCAGGGCAATTCATGAGAACAAAACGCGTGGCATTCCAGAGTTTATTGCAGAAGTTACGGTAGCCTTCACAACGTTTTTGGTCAAAGTTAATGTTGCGACCAAGCGATGCAAGTGAGGCAAAGGTGAAACGCAGGGCATCCGTACCAAACGCAGGAATACCCTCCGGAAACTCTTTCTTGGTTTTCTTACCAATGCTTTCAGCCTGCTTGGGATTCATCAAGCCGGTAGTGCGTTTAGCAACTAAGTCTTCAATCTTGATGCCGTCAATGAGGTCGATTGGATCCAAAGTATTTCCTTTGGACTTACTCATCTTCTGGCCCTCAGCATCACGTACTAGGCCATGAACATAAACCGTATTAAATGGCACCTTGCCAGTGAAATGACAAGTCATCATGACCATTCTGGCTACCCAGAAGAAGATGATGTCAAAGCCGGTTACCAATACTGATGAGGGTAGGAAATGCTGAAGGGCTGGAGTCTCTTCAGGCCAGCCTAAAGAGCTAAAAGGCACCAGCGCAGAGCTAAACCAAGTATCTAAAACATCAGGGTCGCGGTTGAGTTGACCTTTGTATCCGGCAGCGGCAGCTTTAGCCTTGGCTTCTTCTTCAGAGCGGGCGACAAAGATCTGGCCATCATCGCCATACCAGGCCGGGATTTGATGACCCCACCAGAGTTGACGTGAGATACACCAGTCTTGAATATTTTCTAGCCACTGGGTGTACGTGTTAATCCAGTTTTCTGGAACGAGCTTGATATCACCTTTAGTGACAGCATCTAATGCTGCGCCAGCAATCGAGGAGCCTGGTTGATATTTATTGTCAGGGCTTGGCTTGGACACTGCAACAAACCATTGATCAGTCAGCATTGGCTCAATGATGGTTTGAGTGCGATCACCACGGGGCACCATCAATTTATGAGGCTGTACTTTTTCTAGTAAACCGGCAGCATCTAAATCAGCAACGATTTGTTTGCGTGCAGCAAAACGCTCAAGACCTTGATAAACCGCTGGCGCATTCTCATTGATCTTGGCATCCAGGGTAAGGATGTTAATGAGCGGTAATTGGTGGCGTTGTCCAACAGCGTAGTCGTTGAAGTCATGCGCAGGTGTCACTTTAACTACGCCAGTACCAAAAGCTAAATCAACATAGTCATCTGCAATGATCGGAATTTCACGATTGCATAGTGGCAGTTGTACTGATTTACCAATGAGATGTTTATAGCGCTCGTCTTCTGGGTTAACCATGACGGCAACGTCGCCCAATAAGGTCTCCGGGCGAGTAGTGGCAACGGTCAGGTGTCCGGAGCCATCTGCTAATGGATAGCGGATGTGCCACATCGAGCCATCTTCTTCTTCGCTTACTACTTCTAAATCAGAGACTGCAGTTCCTAAAACGGGATCCCAGTTCACTAAACGTTTGCCGCGGTAAATCAAACCTTGTTCATGTAAGCGAACAAATACTTCAACAACTGCCTTGGACATCTTGCTGTCCATTGTGAAATATTCTTTACCCCAATCAATCGAGGCGCCTAAACGACGAATCTGACGGGTGATGGTATTGCCGGAAGTTTCCTTCCACTCCCATACTTTTTCTAAGAATTTCTCGCGGCCTAAATCGTGACGAGAAACTTTCTGCGCATCAAGCTGACGCTCAACAACGATTTGCGTGGCGATACCAGCGTGATCTGTGCCTGGAACCCACAAGGTATTTTTGCCAGACATACGGGCATGACGCACCAAGCCATCCATGATGGTTTGGTTAAAAGCGTGACCCATGTGTAGGGTGCCTGTCACATTCGGTGGCGGCAATTGAATCGAGAAATCTTCCTTACCCTGATCTAGGGTGGCGTCGGCAATGCCTCGGCGTTCCCATTCCGGGCCCCAATAGGCTTCAATTGGGGCGGGTTCGTAGGATTTGGCTAGTTCGTCTAAGGAGCTGGCCGCTGGTGAGTTAGGGGTATTCGAAGCATTTGGCATAAGAGGCAAATTATAATTGGGGCGATGTACTCAGACTTGCTCGCAAACCTTAATCCAGAACAACGCGAGGCAG
>NZ_NCJB01000357.1:0-2220 GCF_002282275.1 Polynucleobacter sp. 39-46-10
TGGCGCAAATGCGCCGACATCACAATACCCAAATGGGATCAGCAGTAATAATGCCATTACGCTTGCCCAACCATTTCAGTTTCCAGGTAAGAAAAGCTTGGCATCCGATATTGCCAATACCAATGCGGAAGCACTTTTAGCTCAAAGCGAATCGACCTACCTGCAGTTGGGTGCTCAACTATCTACTCTGTATTACGGAGCGTTAGCATCCCAGAAACAGTTGCAGGTTCTCAAGGAATCGGTAATGCGTTTGGAGATGATTAAGAATGTTGCCAAAGCGCGCTACTCTAATAATGCCGCTGCTTATGTTGAATATCTCAACGCACAAGTGGCGCAAAGTGCTGCTCAAGCAGATCAATTTATTGTAGAGCGCCAGCTATCGGTCTCATTGCACAACATTAATACCTTGATAGGCCGCCACTCAAGAGAAAAGTTGATCTTGCGCGGTGACGTCCGTCGTGCCATCAGCAGCGTTCCAACGTTGCTGGAGTTGGAAGACTATGCCGAAACCAGTCACCCCTCATTGAAGAGCTCAGCATTACAGCTTGAGGCTGCTCGCAAAGGCGTAGATCTTGCCAAGAAAGCCTACCTACCTGACTTTCAAGTAATTGGTTCTTCATTCACGCCAAGGGGGCCGTTCTCGGCGAATAATGGCGCGATGTACTACCAGTTTGAATTGGATTTGATTATTCCACTGTATTTCTTTACCAAAGAAAAGTATGGGGTAGAGCAGGCGCAGCGCAATCAAGCGGCAGCTGAAGCTGGCAATATTTCTAATCGACAACAAATTGTGTTGGCGGTTAATGGTGCTTATGCCACATATGAGCAAGCCAAGAATCAGGCGCAATTTCTCAAAGAGCGCCAAGTTCCACAAGCAGATGCTGCTTATAAAGTCGGCTTAACTCAGTACTCAAATAATGGTCAGGGATTTAACGATTTGCTGACGGCACAAACCCAATTGCGTAGCCTCGAAGTTCAATTAGCCTTAGCAGAGAGCAATCTACTTCAAGCGCAAGCCGTGTTGCTAGCTACATCTGGCAAAGAACCTTTTTAAGGAGTTGTATTGAAAGACAAAATTCTTTCTTTTCTAAAACAGCTTGGTGATAAAGCTAAGCCCATTGCTGAAAAGGCTATGCACTTTGGTGGGCATAGATTACATGTGGCACTCGCTAGTATTGCTGGTCTGTACTGGAACCTCAGTCCCCAAAATCGCTACCGTGTCCGCTTAGCCGCTTTTGCATTTGCCATCCTATCGATGGGTATTGTTTTAGGTCGGATTACCAATGTCAATCGCAATGTGAAGATTGAGGCTTCTGATAAGGCCCTCAAAATAGAGAAGAGTGGCGTCTTGGAGTTAAGGCTTCCTGGCGTCAAGCTGAACCCAGAAATCTATATCTTCCAAACGGCAGAAAAAGTACAGGTACCCGTGGATATCAAAGTACCAGGTCGCCTAGCGTTTAATGCTGAAAAGTCTAGGGTGCTATCAGCACGCGCACCTGGGCGGGTAGAACGTATTTACGCTTTTGATGGTGCCGAGATCAATATTGGTTCTCCAATAGTAGAGCTCTATAGCCCAGAATTTATTTCAGCTCAGCAAGAATATTTGCTCTCATCAAAAACAGCTAGGGTATTGGAATCTAGCAAGACCATGGGTGATTTACTTGGGGATGCTCGCATTACCCAACAAGCGGCCGCAAATCGTATGCGTAATCTTGGTGCTGGCGATGGTGATATCAGGACAATTGAAGCTACCGGTAAAACTCAAAGCAATTTAGTGATGCGATCACCCCTAAAGGGTGTGGTGGTTAAGCGGAATGTGGAGCCTGGTTCTGCGGTGGACTCAGGTGATGTGATTGCTACCTTAGCAGATCCAAAGCAACTCTGGTTCTTGGGCAATGTGTTTGAACAAGACTTGCGCTTAATTAAGTCTGGTCAGAAAATAGTTTTGCAGGTAGAAGCCTATCCGGATAAAGAGTTCGTAGCTTACGCAAACTATATTGCTCCCACGATTGATCCGCAAACTCGCGCTTTATTGATTCGTGCGGATATAGATAATCATGATGACCTTTTGCGTCCTGATATGTACGCCTCTGCCAAGCTCACCACCGGCATGGCTGATGCTATCGTTGTGCCACAAACAGCCGTGGTCCGCATACGCGAGATGCGTTATGTAATTATTCGGGCTGGAGACGAAGTGTATCGTCGCATTCCTGTTAAAGG
>NZ_NCJB01000033.1:0-24211 GCF_002282275.1 Polynucleobacter sp. 39-46-10
AAGCTGCCGGTCATTACAACAAGACCCACGACAATGAATGAGAGGGCAGTGATGATATCCATCGCTCTGACACTGATCACTGATTCTTGATTTGAATTATTTGTATGTTCGGACATGTGCTTCGTTCACTAATAAATGGTTAATTAATACTGCTTTGTTTTTAATAATTATTGATAATGCACTCAAAAAAATGGGACCTCCTCGCAGAGGTCCCAATTCTTTTTTCAACTCTTACTTGGCCAAGAAACCAGCTTCAGCCATCAACTGCTTGTGTAAAGCTTCATTCAAAGTCAACCAGTTATTAAACTCTTTACCGGTCATGAATGTTTGGTTAAATGCGCCATCAGCCATGAACTTCTTCCACTCTGGTGTCTCGCGTACTTTTTTCATCAAGTTGATATAAAAATCAACTTGCTCTTGAGTTACACCAGGAGCCATGAAAATACCACGCAACATCACGTAATCAGTTGGAACACCTACTTCTTTACAAGTTGGAACATCGCTCCAAGATTGTGTTGGAGTGATCTTCTCTTTGTATGGCATACGAGTGTCATCAAACACACACTGAGCACGCAACTTGCCAGCACGCCATTGAGCAACAGCTTCAATTGGGTTGTTTACTGAAGACTCAATATGGTTACCAACGAGCTGAACAGCAACGTCGCCGCCCCCTTTGAAAGGCAGATAAGTGAACTTAGCACCAGTTGCCTTCTCAAGAGCTACAGTAATAATTTGGTCTTCTTGCTTAGAGCCAGTACCACCCATTTTGAATTTACCTGGGCCAGCTGCTTTAGCGGCATCGATATATTCTTTAGCTGTTTTGTATGGCTTATCAGCATTTGTCCACAATACGAACTGGTCCAAAGCCAACATTGCTACTGGAGTAATTTCTTTCCAATTGAATGGAACGCCAGTTGCCAACGGAGTAGTGAATAAGTTAGACAAAGTGATGATGATCTTATTAGGATCTCCCTTTGCTTCTTTCATTGCTAAAAAGCCTTCTGCACCTGCACCAGCACCCTTATTCACAGGGATAATGGCCTGTTTCATCAAGTTATTTTTAGTAACAATGCCTTGGATCATACGAGCCATTTGGTCAGCACCGCCGCCAGGACCGGCAGGGATGATGAACTCAACTGGCTTGGTTGGCTCCCAAGCAGCAAAAGCAGGTGAAACACCAGCAGCACCGAGGGCTAATGCGGTGGAAATCAATGCCCCTTTTAACTTCATCTTCATGAACGCTCCTCCAAAAAATTTGTATACCAATATTACTTTGGCTTTTGTTTAGTGTGTAATGATTTTTGATCTTTATCAGTGCAGATCTCTTGATTACCATCAACATTTTTTAAATGGACACCTAGGGCTTACACCAATCAAATTAGTAGTAACCCTAGTAAATAATTTAATCGCCACCATCTAAGAAGCCTGGGATTTACTGCAACACCAGCTACTAGCGAAAACGGTCCAAGAGCTTCTTGCTGAGCTTGTCGAGCTTTGTGGAATCTTTAATCAAAAATTGCAAGCCGTTGGAGTCGGCAATCAAAAGCGTATTACCAGCAATTCGGCGAATATCTTCCTCGCCTTTCAGGCGAATTCTGGTTGGACCACGATCAGTTTCAATATCCCAAATACTCGGGGTGGCAAAAGTGGATACCCGGGTAATTTTTTCAATCACGGGCATGAACTCACGAGCAGCCAATTCTTCTTCGATCAGAGCTAACTCAGCTCCTGGGATGGCGGCAACGCCATCAAACCAACATAACTCTTTGCCAGACTGATCCATGATCGAGATTCCTGCGTCTGGTTCGGTAATCGGAAATGCTCTTACCGGATAGACTCCAGAGTGACTGGTTCCAGTAGCGTCTATGAACATTAGACGGCCAAGGGCATCACGCTCAAGCGTGTGTGGCTTTTGATAATTACTCATACCCCGCCCCCAATTTCTTTGGCAATCACTTGCAAAGGCTCTTCTTGACGTTCGTCCTCATCAATACTTTCACCAATGGCGCCGCCCTCAACCAATTCTGCGGCGTGACGCAATTGAGCTTGGTAGAGAGCGTAGTAAGCGCCCTGCGCCTCCATCAACTCGTCATGAGAACCAATTTCAACGATCTCACCTTTGTCCAGCACAACCAAGCGATCTGCTTTTCTTAAAGTGGAGAGGCGATGGGCAATTGCAATCGTCGTCCGGCCTTTCACCAGGTTATCTAAAGCCCGCTGAATTTCTTTTTCAGTTGTAGTGTCAACAGAGGAAGTGGCTTCATCCAAAATCAAAATACTTGGATTGATTAATAGTGCACGAGCAATAGAAATACGCTGACGTTCACCGCCAGAAAGAGATTGACCACGCTCGCCCACTAATGAGTCATAACCTAGCGGCAAGCGAAGAATAAATTCGTGCGCATGAGCTGCTCGCGCTGCTTCAATAATTGCTCCACGAGTGGCATCTGGTTTTCCGTAAGCAATATTTTCTGCAATCGTGCCAAAGAATAAGAATGGCTCTTGTAGAACTAAACCAATACGCATTCGATAGTCAGCAATTTTGATACTGCGAATATCGCGTCCATCCAATGTAATTGAGCCAGCACTCACGTCATAGAAACGACAAATCAAATTCACTAGAGTGCTCTTACCAGAACCACTATGCCCAACTAGGCCGATCATTTCTCCGGGAGCAATATCCAAATCGACACCTTTGGAAACAGCGCGGTTGCCGTAGCGGAAACCCACGCCCCTTAGGGCGATACGACCCTCCACTCGACCTAATGGTGCCGGGTTAATTGGCTCCGGAACACTAGAGACATGGTCCAAGATATCAAAAATACGTTTAGCGCCAGCTGCTGCTTTTTGCGTATGAGAAACAATTCGACTCATGGAATCCAGTCGAATATAAAAGCGCCCGATGTAGGCCAAGAAAGCAATCAAAACACCCACGGTGACTTTTTGATGTGCCACCTGCCAAATGCCAAAACCCCACACCACCAAGAGGCCAGTTTCAGTTAACAGTGTGACTGTTGGAGAGAACAAACCCCAGACACGATTGACGCGATCATTAATTTGCAAATTGTGTTTATTGGAATCCACAAAACGCTTGAGCTCACGATCTTCTTGAGCAAATGCTTTGACAACCCGAATACCTGGAATCGTGTCCGCCAAAATATTGGTCACTTCAGACCAAACGCGATCAATCTTTTCAAAGCCAAAGCGGAGTTTGTCACGCACCACATGAATCATCCACACAATAAATGGCAATGGCGCGAGCGTCACTAAAGCAAGCAAGGGATCTATTGAAACCAAGATCGCTGCAGTCATCGTAAGCATGATGACGTCAGTTGCAAAATCCAAGGCATATAAAGATAAAAATACACAAATACGATCTGTCTCGGCTCCAATACGCGCAATTAAATCGCCCGTTCTTTTTCCGCCGAAGTACTCCAAAGACAATTTGAGCAAGTGCTCAAAAGTAGTGTTGCGTAAATCAGCACCGATACGCTCACTCACCAATGCAAGCAGGTAGGTTTTCCACCAGCCTAAGCCCCATGCAACGATAGCCGCACCAAATAAGGCAAATAGGTATTTGCTGGCCAAATCAAAATCAATCGGATTGCCTTTTTCGTATGGAATCAACACGTGATCCATTAAGGGCATCGTCAGATAAGGTGGGATGAGCGTGGCCCCGGTTGACAGCAAAGTCAGCACGAAACCTAGCAAAAGCTGTTTTTTATATGGGCGTGCAAAACGCCATAACTTAAATAAAGTCCAAGTGGATGGAGGTGCATCCTCCTCAGGTTCACAGCTAGGGCAAGCTTCTGAATTAGCGGGCTTAGGGCTTAAACAAACTGGGCAAACCTGCTTATCGTATTCGGAAACCTCAGACTCTTGGCCTATCCGCTCACCCTTGATTAATTGCTTATAAGTGGCCTGTAAGCGTAATACCTGGGGATTAACCGCCAAAGTGAAATGCCAAAGCCTAAGTAAATGGATGTCAGATTCCAATTTCAGATGACCCACTCCTGCGTGATCTCCATGCAAAAGATGAGCCCCAGAGCTAATAGGCCAGAATTCTGAGTGGGTGCCATCAGTCCAAAATAGGCCTGATGGGATCAAGCAAAGTAGGCTTTTTTCAAAATGCATTCCACCGTCAAGATCAAGCTCAACCCATGCCAGTATGGAGTCCAGCCCGTTTATTGTGGACTGGGCGGCCTCTAAAGCACTAACCCATTGAATGGGTATGGAAGGCATAGACGGGGAAATTTCGGGCTTCATTAGTCCTAAAAGTATAGTGGAGCTAGGTTTCTAAGATTTAACGGCGCTGTCAACTTTCAGGGGTGGAAAGCCGTTAAATTATCGAAATAGTCTTTTTTATGTATTTTTACTAATTTTGTGGATTTTGAATAATTACTAGAACCTGAGAGATAGTCTGAGTCATCCCCGCCCTCGCTTCCTGAAGTGGCGCCGAGATTCCCCATTCCACATATGCCCCAATTACTAGATAAAACCATTGAAATCCTGAGCCATAGGCATCTTCGCGGCCCCAATATGTGGAGCTATAACCCTGCTCTTGAGGTTTTAATTGATATTGGCGACTTAGAGGACTATCCATCGGATTTAATTCCTGGCTTTTACGATCGTCTTAGCAAGTGCCTTCCCAGCTTGCATGAGCACCGTTGCAGCTACGGAGAGCCTGGTGGATTTTTAAAACGCGTTGAGGAAGGAACTTGGCCTGGGCATATTCTTGAACACCTCACAATTGAACTTCAAAACTTAGCCGGTATTGCAGGTGGGTTTGGTAGAGCGCGTGACGGAGGTCGCCGAGGCGTTTATAAGGTGATTGTGAGCGCTACTGAAGAGGCTGTGACATTGCAGGCCTTTAAATTTGCGCGCGATCTTCTCCTTACCTTAATTCAAGATAACGGTGATGCCGTTGCGCAAAGAGAAAAGATTATTGAAGAGCTACGTGATTTAAGTGACGACCTCTGTCTTGGACCCAGCACAGCATGCATCGTCAATGCCGCAACAGCTCGAGAAATTCCCTACATTCGATTATCTAGTGGCAATTTAGTACAGCTTGGCTACGGCTCTAAACAACGACGCATTTGGACAGCTGAAACTGATCAAACTAGCGCCATTGCAGAAACCATCTCGCGTGATAAGGACCTTACCAAAAGTCTACTCGCAAGCGCGGGGGTCCCAACCCCCGAAGGTAGAACTGTTAGCAGTCCAGATGATGCCTGGGAAGCTGCACAGGACATTGGCTTACCAGTCGTTGTGAAGCCAATTGATGGTAATCATGGTCGTGGCGTATTTATCAACCTTTATACCCAACAAGAAATTGAAGCGGCTTACGCTGTAGCAATTGAGGAAGGTAGTGAAGTTTTAGTAGAACGCCACATCATTGGCGACGAACATCGCCTGCTAGTAGTCGGCAACAAAGTAGTAGCTGCCGCTAAAGGTGAAACCGTTTGGATTACAGGCGATGGTAAACATAGCGTTCTTGAACTCATTCAGATTCAGATTAATTCAGACCCACGTCGAGGCACTACAGAAGAATGCCCACTCAATCCAGTGCGCATTGATTCAGCTGTTGAGCTCGAGCTCGCACGCCAGAAATTGGCAGGCGACAGTATCCCGAGCATCGATCAAAAGGTGCTCATTCAAAGCAATGGCAATGTAGCATTTGATGTTACAGATTTAGTTCATCCTGAAGTAGCACATCAGGTTGCCTTGGCTGCGCGCGTAGTTGGATTAGAAATTGCTGGTGTTGATCTCGTCGCCCAAGATATTAGTAAGCCACTAGAGTCACAAAATGCTGCCATCGTCGAAGTGAATGCTGGCCCCGGTTTATTAATGCACCTCAAGCCCGCGAGCGGCAAACCCCAGCCTGTAGGCGAGGAGATTGCAAACCATTTATTTCCTCCAGGCTACGATTTTAGGATTCCTATCGTTGGGATCAGCGGAAATGCTGGAAGAACAGTTGTTGCTGAAATGGTCGCCCATTTTATTAGACTAACAAATATGCATGTTGGCCTCTCTACGAATAATGGCCTGTATTTTGGCAGTCGCACCATCAAGCAAAACTCTTCTTCCCACTGGGAAAATGCACGACGCACCCTACAAAATAGAGCCATTGAAGTTGCTGTAATTGAAAATGACAATGCATCTCTTTTACTAGAGGGACTTGCCTATGACCAGTGTCAAGTTGGCATCGTTCTCAACATTGATCCGCTTAAACTCTTTCCGGAGCACAACATCACCGAAGAGGATCAACTATTTAACGTGGTTCGCACTCAAGTAGATGTCGTATTGCCGACAGGCACTAGCGTCTTAAATGCTGATGTTGCCATAATTGTAAAAATGGCTGAACTCAGCAAGGGTGAAGTGATGTATTTCTCTCAAGACCCAAACTCTTCTGTCATAACTGCCCACCAAGAAAAAGATGGTCGCTCAATCATTGTGAGCCCATCTGTGATTACCCTCAAGCAGGGTAAGTTGGATGCATTAGTTATCCCTATTCCGCCAGCCGTTCAGGGTTCATCTCTTGACTGGGCTCCAAACTTAAGCCTTGCAGCGGCCATCGGAGCTGCTTGGGCTTTAGATATTCCGTTCAACGTTATAGAAGCTGGAGTTGAAACATTCGTTTCCAACTCCAACATTGCTGCAGGTACTTAATTGGAAATCACCCGTATTCGCATGTTGCGCGGCCCAAATTTATGGAGCCGCCATACCGCCCTAGAGGCAATTGTTTCTTGCGATGAAACAGAGCGATCAATCGATTCAATCCCCCAATTCGAAAATAAGATTCGTGAGCGCTTTCCTCAATTAGGAAGCATGCGTCGCGGTGGACATAATGAAATCCTCTCTCTTGCACATGCGCTAGAACATGCTGCCTTAGGTCTTCAGTCACAAGCGGGATGTCCAGTCACCTTCAGTCGCACAGTACAAACTGTCGATGTTGGCGTCTATCAAATTGTGGTGGAGTACACCGAAGAAGTTGTTGGGCGCATGGCTTTTGATTTTGCATTTGGATTAATCCAGGCAACCCTCAATGATGTGCCATTTGATTTAGCTGCGGCCCTCTCAGAATTAGAGGCCTTGTATGAAGATGTTCGTTTAGGACCAAGCACCGGATCTATCGTTGATGCTGCCGTGCAAAGAAATATCCCCTATCGCCGCATGACCGAGGGTAGCATGGTGCAGTTTGGTTGGGGTAGCAAGCAAAAACGTATTCAGGCTGCCGAGACCAGCGACACGAGCGCTATTGCAGAAGCAATTGCCCAAGACAAAGAGCTCACTAAAAATCTCTTAGCTGCTGCAGGAGTATCAGTCCCAATTGGCGAGGTAGTTACCTCCGCTGATGATGCATGGCGCGCTGCGCAAAAAATTGGCGGTCCAATTGTTCTGAAGCCAAAAGATGGCAATCAGGGAAAAGGTGTTGTTGCCAACATTCAAACGGAAGCGGAAGTTCGCGCAGGCTTTGAAGTTACCCAAGCGTTTGGTCGAGAAACCATTGTGGAGCGCTATCTTCCAGGCGCCGACTATCGCTTGCTGGTGGTTGGCAATCGCTTATCTGCAGCCGCACGTCGTGAGCCAGCTCAGGTGGTTGGCGATGGCAAGCACAGCGTCGCCGACCTGGTAGAGCTAGAAAACAAAAATCCATTACGTGGTGATGGCCATGCAACGGCATTGACGAAGATTCGGTTTGACGATATTGCTCTTGCACACTTAGCGGGCAACAAGCTCACCCCCCAGTACGTTCCAAAAACTGGTGAACGGGTTCTCTTGCGTAACAACGCCAATCTGAGTACAGGCGGTACGGCTACTGATGTCACTGATGATGTCCATCCTGATGTTGCTGCCAGTGCAATTGCTGCAGCACAAATGATTGGACTGGATATTGCTGGCGTCGATATCCTCTGTGAAGCTATTTATAAGCCTTTAGAACCGCAGGGTGGCGGCATTGTGGAAGTCAATGCTGCACCAGGCCTTCGAATGCATCTCAAGCCCTCCTATGGCAAGAGCCGCCCCGTGGGTGAAGATATTGTCAACATGATGTACCCCTTAGGTGAAGATGGTCGCATTCCAGTTATAGCTGTTACAGGAACCAATGGCAAAACCACCACTGTTCGCCTCATCTCTCATTTGCTCAATGAGACTAGCTTAAGGGTGGGCATGACTACAACCGATGGTGTTTATATCAACCATCGCCTTATTGATTCTGGCGATTGCAGTGGACCTAAGAGTGCCCGCAATGTCCTTATGCACCCTGATGTCGATGCCGCTGTATTGGAAACAGCTCGCGGCGGATTGCTTCGTGAAGGTCTTGGCTTTGATCGCTGTGAAGTTGCCGTTGTTACCAATATTGGCGAAGGTGACCACTTAGGCCTCAATTACATTACTAGCGTAGAGGATCTGGCGATTCTGAAACGCGTCATTGTGATGAACGTAGCACCAACAGGTGCTGCAGTTTTGAATGCAGCCGATCCAATAGTCGTAAAAATGGGTGATGTTTGTACAGGTCGAGTAATTTTCTTTGCACAAAATCAACACCATCCCGTAATTGCAGCTCATCGCGCTAAGAATAAAAAAGTAATTTATTTTGATGGCGCTGACATCGTCTGCTCTAAAGGAGAGCGCATCCTCTTCCGTTTCCCTGTGAGCGAAATTCCATTGACTCAAAATGGTGTTTTAGGCTTCCAAGTGGAAAATGCTATGGCCGCCATTGGTGCGGCCTGGGCCCTAGGCTTAGATGCCGCCAATATTGAACGCGGACTTCACTCTTTTGAAAGCACTGCCAATGCAGTGCCAGGACGCTTCAATCAATTTCAACATCAAGGCGCTACGGTAATTGCTGACTATGGTCACAATCCAGATGCCATGCGTGCTTTAGCAAGCGCGATTGAGTGCATGAAGCCCAAGAAGAGCCATGTAGTCATTAGCGGCGCTGGCGATCGTCGTGATGAAGATATTCGTGATTTGACCCGTATTCTTGGCAATAGCTTTGACAATGTCATTCTCTATCAAGACCAGTGCCAACGTGGCCGCGAAGATGGAGAGGTTCTCAAGCTTCTTCAAGAAGGCTTGGTAGGGACTAAGAAAGCTAAACAGGTTAAAGAAATTACCGGCGAATTTCTCGCGATTGATACCGCACTCAATGATTTGTCTGCTGGCGATATTTGCCTCATCCTAATTGACCAAGTAGAAGAATCTCTGGCCTACCTTAAAGAGAAGGTGCGACCTTAACTCCTTATCCCAGCTCTGAGTAAATTTGATAAAGTAATAAAAAAGCCCAATCAGTGATTGGGCTTTTTATTTAGTCTTACTGCCGCTAATTGCAGAAAATGGATTAAGCCAGAGAATGGTAATGCTGTAGACGCTCGATCTCTTCTTTGGATCCCAGCATGACGGAGACACGTTCATGGAGTTCAGTTGGAACCATGTCCATAATCAATTTATCACCATTAGTCGATGCACCACCAGCCTGCTCCACCAAGAAACTCATGGGGTTTGCCTCATACATCAGGCGCAGCTTGCCCGGTTTATGTGGCTCACGCTGATCCCATGGATACATAAAGATACCGCCGCGGGATAAGACCCGATGAACATCGGCAACCATGGATGCAATCCAACGCATATTGAAATCTTTATCGCGTTCACCACTCACGCCGGCTAAGCACTCATCTACATAGCGACGCACGGGCTCGGCCCAGTGACGCATATTCGACATATTGATGGCGAACTCTTTGGTTGAATGAGAAATCTCAACCGCATGCTTAATCAAAACAAATTCGTCGGTCACTTTATTTAAAGTGAACATGACAACGCCATCACCCAAAGTTAATGCCATAGTGGTTTGTGGGCCATAGACAACATAACCTGCAGCCACCTGGTGACGACCAGATAACAAGAAATCCTCGGTCTGCAATGGCGCTGCAGGAACTTGTTTCTTGAGTACAGAAAAAATAGTGCCGATAGATACGTTCACATCGATGTTGGATGAGCCATCCAATGGGTCGAATAGCAACAAGTAATCACCGGTGCCCTGGACTGGAAGCGGCAACTCCATCTCTTCAGATGCTAGTCCAGCTAGCGACTTACATCCCTGTACGCCATCAATTAATAAATCGTTGGCAATGACGTCTAGCTTTTGCTGGACCTCACCTTGGACATTGCCTGTACCAGCAGAACCCAATAAGCCAATCAAGGCTCCTTGCGCCACTTCGTGACTCAAGGTAGAGCAGGTATCAGCAACCGCAAACAAAAGCTCCTGTAGGCCCGCAGGGATATCTGCGCCCTTCACCTTGGCTGATGATAGGTATTGCTTGAAATTGGTATTAAAAGTATTTGAAGCGCTCAAAAGGAGTTTCTCCGGAATGGGTTTATTTCTGTATTGGCTCTATTTTGCCTTGTTCTGAACCAATCAATTCGCCAAAGCCTTAGAAACCACCTCTTTCACATCTGCAGAGAGGGTTTCGCAGGCATCCACCTGCTTAAGGGCCGCCAGCATGTGATCTTGGTAAGGTTTTGCAAAGTGACGCCAGCGATCTAGGCCTCTGGCCAAGCGAGCAGCAACTTGAGGATTAATTGAATCTAAAGCAAGAACCGATTCTGCCCAAAATGCATAACCACTTCCATCCACCTGATGAAAGCTGGCGGGGTTATTCATACAAAACGCATGAATGACGCTACGAACCCGATTGGGGTTATTCATTTTGAAAGCTTCGTGCTCACGCAAGCGTTTGACTTCATTCAAGGTGGATTCAGCATTAGCTACTGGCGGCCTGCTGGATTGCAATGCAAACCACTTATCTATCACCAAAGCATCATCAGCAAAACGTGTATAGAAATCATCTAAACAAGTTGCTGCTGATTTCGATCCATGAATCACTAAACCGGCCAAGGCGGCGTATCGGTCAGTCATATTGTCAGCATTCTGATATTGATTGACCGCCATTGGTGCCCAGATCAGCGGATCCGCTTCGAGCAACATGCTGAGTGCGAGATTCTTTAAGGAACGCTTACCAGCGCTGACCGCATCAGAATTAAATGGTCCCGGTGTTTGCATCTGCTGATATTGGGCAGCCCACTCGATACGCAGCTCACTTGCAATAGCGTGGCGGAAAGCGCGGCGGGCAGTATAAATTTGCTGGGGGTCCACACTAACGCACTGCTCATACAAGTAGGTCTCCGCAGGCAAGGTCAGCGCCAAATCTTTAAATGCAGGATCCAGATCCGGATCAGTCAAGAGAGTGCGATAAGCTTCAAGCAATGCCTTATCAGGTAGGCGACTGCCCAGAATCATTTGCATTGCAAGCTTCTGACCCGCCTCCCAGCGATTAAAGGCATCATCATCGCTCGAGAACATGGTGAGCAAATCAGCCTCACTTTGATCAAATTCTAAATGAATTGGAGCTGAGAAATTACGATTAATCGATAGCACTGGATGACTAGATAACTGATCAAAAGTCCAGGTTTGCTGAGTCTGAGTCAGCTCCAACAAAGTCTCCACCTGATCGTCCGCAGGTGTTAGCAAACGCATCTTCAGTGGAATATGAAAAGGCTTGCTATCTTTCTGAGCCACATTTGTCGAAGGCCTTTGCGTCAAGGTAATTTGATATTCCTTTTTATCCGCGTCATAGGACTCTTCCACCTTAACTTTTGGGGTACCTGCTTGGCTATACCAATTTTTAAATTGGTATAGATCGCGGTCATTAGCATCAGCCATCGCTGCCAAGAAATCATCGCAAGTCACCGCTTGACTATCATGGCGTTTAAAGTAAAGATCCATGCCTTTACGGAAACCCTCAACACCCAATAGCGTTTGATACATGCGCACAACTTCAGCGCCCTTCTCGTACACCGTCACGGTGTAAAAATTATTGATTTCTTGGTACTCGTCTGGACGAATTGGATGCGCCATTGGGCCCGCATCTTCGGGGAACTGCAGTTGGCGTAATAAACGCACATCTTCAATGCGCTTAACTGCCCTACCTGACTCGCTACCCATTTGATCTGCAGAAAACTCTTGATCCCGGAATACAGTCAAGCCCTCTTTAAGAGAAAGCTGAAACCAATCCCTACAGGTAACCCGATTACCGGTCCAGTTATGGAAGTACTCGTGAGCCACGACGCTCTCGATATTGGCGAAGTCAGCATCTGTTGCCGTCTCTGGCTGTGCGAGTACAAATTTGGTATTGAAAACATTGAGCCCCTTGTTTTCCATTGCGCCCATATTGAAATCACTGACCGCCACAATCATGAAGCGCTCGAGATCCAATTCAAGTCCGTAGCGTTTTTCATCCCAATGAATTGATGCAATTAAAGAATCCATTGCATGACGGGTCTTTTTCAAGTCGTGAGGTTCAACCCAAATCTGTAATAACTTTTTTGCACCACTACTAGTGGTGATGGTTTCTTCAATGCATTCCAATTTGCCGGCAACCAAGGCAAACAAGTAAGACGGTTTTGGAAACGGATCTTCCCAGACGGCGCTATGCCAACCATTCGGCAATTTTTCAGTGCTAATCAGGTTGCCGTTTGATAATAAGACTGGACACTCCGCCTCACGAGCGCGCAGGGTCACACGATAACGCGCCATGACATCTGGTCTATCGAGGAAGTAGGTAATCCTTCTAAATCCTTCAGCTTCACACTGGGTAAAGAAATTGCCATTGGAGACATACAAGCCCATGAGCGAGGTATTTTTCTCGGGCACGCAAACACAGATGATTTCAACGATGAATGTCTGCTTACCCTCATCAGGCAATGCATGAATAGTCAGGGATTCTGGTGTGAGCTCAAATTGGCGATGGGCTTCGCCATTGATGCGCAAACTCACAAACTCGAGTTCGTGACCCTGCAATACTAAAGGCGAACCCGCCTCATGACTAGCACCAGGCAGAACCTCAAGGCGACTCTTTACAATCGTCCTAGCGGGATCTAAAGCAATGTCTAGCTCAACCTGTGAAAAGGTGTAATTGGGAGCGCGGTATTCGAGCCTGCGAAAGCTCTGTGGCAGATCAGTTTTCATAGGGCAATTTTAAGCCCCATAGAAAATTCGACCTAACCCCAAATAAGGGTAGCTACACCAATAGCAATAAAGGTTACTGCGGCTACAGCATGTACCCACTTAATGGGCATGCGTTTGGTGAATTTCTGACCAATCCAAACAGCCGGGGCATTAGCCAATATCATCCCCAAAGTGGTGCCAACTGTCACAGAAAAGACATCGGAATATTTCGCGCCCAAGGCGATCGTGGCGATCTGGGTCTTATCCCCCATCTCAGCCAGAAAAAAGAGTCCAACCGTCAGCATAAATACCTGGAAGGCTCTATCAGCCACTTTTGAACCTGATGCATCATCAATATGGTCAGGCACCAGGAGCCAAAGTCCAATCCCCAAAAAGCTCAAACCTAAAATCCACTTGAGAAGATCCGGACTCATAAAAGTCGTGAGCCAATGCCCTAGTAAAGCTGCGCAGGCATGATTGGCAATCGTCGCAATCAAGATCCCACCAATAATGGCAAGGGCCTGTTTTGGATAACGTGCAGCCAACATCAATGAGAGTAATTGGGTTTTATCCCCCATCTCAGCAAGTGCGACTACACCGGTAGAAAGTGCTAATGCAGATAAGTCCATCCTTAGAATGATAGAGGAAAGCTCAGGAGCCTAGACTCCTGAGACATTCAATCCCTAGAACTGCATTGAAACTACTAGGCCACTAATAACTCTTCTGCCGGCACAAAGTCTATTTTCTGAGCTTTAGCTACCGGCTCAGAGGTGAGATTACCCTGATGCACACTCAAGCCATTACGCAGATGATGATCATGTGAGAGTGCCCTTACCATCCCTCGATTTGCTAAGGCCTCAATGAATGGATAGGTTGCATTCGTCAATGCAAAAGTAGAGGTTCTGGCGACTGCACCAGGCATATTGGCTACGCAGTAATGTAGAACGCCATCCACGATGAATGTCGGATCAGCATGGGTTGTGGGCTTAGACGTCTCAAAACAACCCCCTTGATCAATTGCCACATCCACTACTACTGCGCCCGCCTTCATTTTGCGCACCATCTCACGGGTCACTAACTTCGGTGCAGCGGCACCAGGCAAGAGCACGGCGCCAATGACCACATCTGCCTCACAAACCTCTAGCTCCACCAAAAGTGGATCGGCATAAAAGGTTCTCACACGATTGCCATAGAGCATATCAATCTGCCTTAAGCAATCAATATTGCGATCGAAGATACAGACATCTGCTCCCATGCCAACCGCCATCTGTAAGGCATTTCGCCCCACAACGCCGGCACCCAAGATGACCACCTTTGCTGGGGCCACACCCGGGACACCCGCCATTAATATTCCCAAGCCTCCGTTTGTTTTCTCTAGAAAGCTAGCCGCAGCTTGAATAGACATTCGGCCTGCAACTTCACTCATTGGAGCCAAGAGAGGTAAAGCGCCACTACACGAAGTGACTGTCTCATAGGCTATACAACTTGCGCCTGAAGCGAGCAAGGCTTTGGTCTGCTGTGGATCTGGCGCGAGATGCAAATAGGTAAAGAGAATTTGATCTTCACGTAACATCGCGCACTCCTGTGGCTGAGGCTCTTTCACCTTCACCACCATTTCGGCTTTAGCAAAAACTTCAGCTGCGCTATTGATTAAAGTGGCCCCCGACAAACGATAGGATTCATCGCTCAAGCCAATTTGCTCACCTGCTCCACGCTGCACTAAAACAGAGTGCCCTTGTTTGCACAAGCCCCTCACATTTCCTGGGGTTAAGCCAACACGAAATTCATTATTTTTTACTTCTTGAGGTACGCCAACAATCATTTATGTCTCCTTATTTGAATTCACGACTCAGTTTTGTTTTGCGATGCAAGCCAACGATGTAAAACATGGCGAGATACACACCTAATAAACACGGACCCAAGACCAAGGCAATCCGCGCATCCTCATGAAAGCCCATCAACACTACTACCAAGGCAATAAATGCTAATGCGAACCACGAGGAATAGGGCCACCAGGGAGTGCGGTATGCCAACTCAGCAACCTGGGCTTTTGTAAGTGAGCGACGGAATTGAACTTGCGTAATCAAAATTGCAATCCACACCATCAAACCAACAAAGGTCACTGCGGCCATGATGTATTGAAATGCTTTGTCTGGAACGAAGTAGTTCAACACCACACCAGTCATGCAAACCGCCACTGTCGCCATTACTGCGCGATGGGGAACACCGTACTTCGATAGTTTTGCAAATGGCGATGGCGCGTAGCCATTGACTGATAGCGCATATAAGAGTCGCCCACCACTAAAGATGCCGGCATTACAAGATGACAAGGCAGCGGTAATTACTACGAAGTTAATGATTCCGGCAGCTTCACGTAAACCAATCCGCTCAAACATCACCACGAATGGGCTACCTTGCTGGCCAACCTCATTCCAGGGGAAGATTGCCAAAATGACAAGGATGGCACCCATGTAAAAAATCAAGATACGCCATGCCAAGGAATCAATCGCCATCGGAATGGTTTTTCGCGGACTCTCTGCTTCACCAGCAGATAGACCAATCATCTCAATGCCAACGTATGCAAATAAGACCATCTGCAAGGACAGCAACATGCCACTAATGCCGTTGGGGAAGAAACCGCCGTGCTGCCATAAGTTACTAAAGCCAATCGGATTCCAGTCATTGGTAAAGCCAAAGAAAATGACTGAACCACCCAAAGCAATCATGGCGACAATAGCAACCACTTTAATAAGAGCAAACCAAAATTCAAACTCACCAAATACTTTTACGGCAATGAGATTAATAAGACCCATCATCAAGATGGAAGAAAGAGCCCAGATCCACTGCGGTGTTTCGGGAAACCAAATCCCCATATAGATACCAACTGCAGTGACTTCAGCAATTCCAACGACGATCCAGTAAGTCCAGTAGCCCCACCCGACCATATAGCCTGCGAGCGGCCCCACGTAGGTGTTGGCATAGGCGGCAAAAGAACCCGCGACAGGTTCATGCACCGCCATCTCACCCAAGGTCCGAAGCACGATAAAGGCAACGATACCTGCCAAGAGATATCCCAACAAGATTGAAGGTCCTGCGATTTGAATCGCGCTTGCCGAGCCCAGAAATAATCCAACGCCGATAGTGGAACCTAAAGCCATGAGGCGAATGTGCCGCACTTTGAGGTGGCGCTGTAAACCAGTTTGTTCAGTCTGCAAAAGAGACCTCCTTTCGATTTGTCGTTGGTAAATCACCAACGAGGCAAAGTCTAGGGAGGAGTGCACATCTACACTAGGGGATATAAATGCACAAAGTGCCTAAACAAATAAATGTGATTTGCAATACATGATGTCTCTACGTATGCACGGGCTTACCGGGGAATTATTAAATTTGGGATGACATCAGAATCCGTAATTTCCTACAGGGATTCCCCTTAAGGATTTATGAGTAAATTTGAAAGAATGACTTACTGACTAGCAATCAGATTTAAAACTTCAGCCGCCGCCGCCAAACCGCAGGATGCAGTCACCATCACTGTTGACCCGTAACCAGAACATGCAAGGCCACCACTAGCAACACCTGCGCGCGGCTCGTGAGAGTAGATTGCGCGAATGCCGATTTTTCTCTTCAAATTTCTAGAAAAGCCATGATCCTGTCTGAGGCCCTGACGCACCTTGGCTAATAAAGCGTCTTGCTCAGTTCTAGAAAGATCATCGCAACGAACAGAGGTCGGATCTGATTTTCCGCCAGCTGCACCACACATCACTACAGCACGCTGATTTTTGTTTGCCCAAACCGCTAAGGCAATTTTGGTTTGCACTGAATCCGTTGCATCTAAAACAATTGCATTTTCTGGAATCAAAGCATCCAAATTTTCTGGCTCCAAAAACGCATCATGTGTAGTAAGCATGATCTCCGGATTAATTTGGCGAATACGATCCGTCATTGCTTGTACTTTTGCTTTGCCATACTCGCCCTCTAAAGCATGTAGCTGACGATTGGTATTGCTTTCGGCAATATGATCGAAATCAATTAGGACAAGATGACCGATAGCAGTGCGAGCCAAAGCTTCAGCGGCCCAAGAGCCCACACCGCCTAATCCAGCCACTACTACTGTCGCATGACGAAAACGCTCACGCAGCTCTGGGCCGTATAGCCGAGCTACACCCCCAAAACGACGATCCCCTACGCTGTCCTCTATCTTGTCTTCTGCCATAGCTTCTCTTTATACTGAAAAAATGGACTCCATCGCTCAACTCCGCAAAAACTATACCTTTGGCCAGCTTTCAGAGACTGAAGTTCCACCGAATCCACTAAGCCTATTTCAGCTTTGGTTTGATCAGGCCGTCAAGGCGGAGTGTCCTGAACCCAACTCGATGACTTTGGCAACTGCAGATGCGGCAGGCAATCCATCAGCCCGTATTGTCTTACTAAAAGGTGCAGATAGCGCTGGCTTTACCTTCTTTACCAATTACGAAAGCCAAAAAGGCAAAGAGTTGGCCGCTCGTCCTCATGCCGCCTTGTTATTTCATTGGCATGAGCTAGAGCGTCAAGTTCGCATCAAAGGTGTGGTTGAGCGTGTCAGCCCTGCCGAGAGCGATGAATACTTCCACTCGCGCCCAGCAGCCTCCCGAATTGGGGCATGGGCTTCACCGCAAAGTGCTGAGATTCCGAATCGAGAGTTTCTGGAGGAAGCTGAAAAGCGTTTCGCAGCAGATTTCGGAGATAGGCCTCCAAGACCAGAGCATTGGGGTGGATATCGTCTACACCCTACTGAAATTGAATTCTGGCAAGGCCGTCCTTCACGCCTGCATGACCGCATCCACTATCAACTCGATGGTGCTCAATGGCGGATTGCTCGCCTAGCACCTTAAAGGATTGGCGGACGCTTAATCCGATTACTCTAGCGAAACTCCGGCGCGATCAAGGATTGAAACTTTGCTCTAAATTTCGCCAATTTGGGCGCAACGACTGCCATGCAGTATCCCTGCCCTGGATGCTGACGAAAGTAATTTTGATGATAGTCCTCAGCCGGATAAATAACGGGAGCAATATCAATTTGAGTCACCAACGGATTGGCATAGATCTTTGCATCCTCCAATTCTTTAATTACCACATGAGCGATTGCACTTTGGCTATCGCTATGCGTAAAAATCACTGAGCGATATTGGGTACCATGATCATTACCTTGATAGTTCAAGGTAGTTGGATCATGAATAACAAAAAATATTTCCAATAAATCACGATAAGAGACTTCTGTCGGATCGAAATAGACATCTACAATTTCTGCGTGACCTGTTTGCCCCGAGCATACAGACTCATAATCGGGATTAGCCATTGCACCTCCTGCATACCCTGAAACGACCGCGCTTACCCCGGAAATTTGCTGATAAACCGCTTCGAGACACCAAAAACAGCCGCCGCCCAAAGTGGCGCGCTCAAGAGTTGGGTGGTTTTTAAAGATAGTTTCGTTCATGCCTTTATCCTAATACCTTATTCAATCGTTTGCTTGCCATACAGAAACCCATGTCCATAAATCGCTTCACACTCCAATTAGATGAAATCAAGGCAGCTTATGCCGCAGAACCGAACCCTACATTAGAGGTTCGCCTTGAGCGAATTGGGCGGATTGAGCAAATGATTACTGCCAATGAAGAAAAAATCTGCAAAGTCTTGGCTGCAGACTTCGGCACTCGCCACTCAATTGAGAGTCGACTTCTTGAGTTTCAAATGATTTATCAGGCTTGCAAACATGTTCGCAAGCACCTCAAAGATTGGATGAAGCCGCAACTCGTAGCAACACCTGGATTCTTAGGCTCCTCTCACGCTTGGACACAAATGCAATCTATGGGTGTCGTGGGCATTATGAGTCCTTGGAATTATCCAGTTCAACTAGCGCTTGTTCCAGCCATTGCAGCTTTTGCGGCGGGTAACCGTGTTTGGCTCAAACCCTCAGAAAGAAGTTCACGTACATCTGGATTCTTAGCAACATTAATTCAAGAATATTTTCACCCAAGCGAATTTTGTGTCAGCGTTGGCGGCACTGAAGTTGCAGAATATTTTGCAGCGCTCCCATTTGACCATCTCTTTTTTACTGGCTCAGGAGACATTGGCAAAAAGGTTATGCGTGCAGCTGCAGATCACCTGACACCGATTACCCTTGAGCTCGGCGGCAAATCACCAGCGATTGTTGACCCCTCAGCCAATCTCAAAGATGCTGCTGCCAGCATCATTTACGGCAAGCTGGTGAATGGCGGTCAAACCTGCATTGCGCCTGACTATGCAGTAGTTCATGCAAGTGATTGCGAGGCATTTATCCAGGAGTTACAAAATGCAGCTCAGAAACAATTCCGCAATCCAGAGGAGTTGACTGGCGCTATTGATGAACATCAGCTTGCACGTTGGCATCAGCTTGTTCAAGATGCGGTAGATCGTGGTGCACAGGCAATTCAACTCATCTCATCTCCTGACAATTCCGTAATGCCATTCACTCCGGTAGCCCTCTTAAATATTTCTGAAGATGCACTCATCATGCAAGAAGAGGTATTCGGACCGATCCTGCCAATCGTGGCAATCAACGATATCGATTCAACAATCCGCTATATCAATGAGCGTCCTATGCCATTGGCCCTATATTGGTTTGGCAAGAGCAAAGAAGTGGTGAAGCGCATTCTGAATGAGACTCGCTCGGGCGGCGTCACATTGAATGACACTCTTTTGCATGCAGCTGTTGAAGACTTACCATTTGGTGGCGTTGGGGCAAGCGGCATGGGCGCTTATCATGGCAAAGCGGGTTTTGAGGCATTTAGTCATCGCAAATCTGTTTTAGAGGTTCGAGGCTTCCTTGGGTTTAATTTCTTGCGCGGCACTAAATTGGCAAGGCCACCCTATGGAAATGGAGTTGAGCGCCTATTGCGCTGGCTAAACTAAAGCCATGACCTGCAATTAATTCGGGAAAACCCTTGTAATTAGCTTCTTAAAATGCCATAATAGGAGGCTTTTAAAAGCAATTTGATTCATCGCCCCCCAGCTATATTTCAGCGTACCGTTTAGAAGTTATAAACACCGAAGTTTAAAAAACGCGCTGCCGCCTGTCTGATGGTCGATGCCTTTGACCATCACACTCAATAAAAAACAGAGAGTGTATACACGGAGACATCCCTTAAACGGGATGTGTAATAGCATGACTTTTTCTAAAGAAACCAATCCCTCTGGAACCGAGTTCCAGAATTTCGCCCTCGCGGCGTCACTCCTTAAAAACGTTGCTGAGCTGGGCTATACCCAAGCTACTTCAGTACAGGCTCAGGTTATTCCTGCCGCCCTTGCTGGTGGTGACTTATTGGTCAGCAGCCAAACCGGTAGCGGCAAAACCGCAGCCTTCTTATTGCCTTTGATTAATCAACTCATCGAAGACAACCCAAACGGCTCACCTGTACCAGGCCGTGCACAACCTAAAGTGTTAGTGCTCTGCCCCACTCGTGAATTAGCTCAACAGGTTGCCGCAGATGCAGTGAACTTAGTTCGTGGCATGAAAGGTATCCGTATTGCAACCGTCATGGGCGGCATGCCTTATGGCAAACAAATCCAAGCCCTGAAAGGCGCATTGTTAGTTGTCGCAACTCCTGGTCGTTTACTCGACTTGACCGATAGCAAAGCAATTCGCTTAGATGATGTTAAACAACTCGTAATCGATGAAGCTGATCGCATGCTCGACATGGGATTTGCTGACGATCTCGAGGCAATTGACAAGCGTTGCGCTGCTCGTACCCAAACTTTGATGTTCTCTGCAACTTTTGCACCAAAGATTATGTCTTTGGCCAATGAGTTAACTACGAATGCCAAACGTATTGAGCTTGCTCATGCTGGTGAAAAGCACGCAAACATCGAGCAGAAGCTGCACTGGGCTGACAGCATGTCACACAAGCATAAATTGCTCGAGCACATTTTGGCTGATGCCTCTTTGGATCAAGCGGTTGTATTTGCAAGCACGCAAATTGAAAGCGAAAAAATTGCTGACACCTTACGTGCCAATGGTTACGAAGCTAGCGCCTTACACGGTGCAATGCCTCAAGCTGTTCGTATGCGTCGTCTTGAGTCTTTGCGTAAAGGTCACACCAAGATTTTGGTTGCGACTGACGTAGCGGCTCGTGGTATTGATGTGCCACGTATTAGTCACGTGATTAACTTTGGCTTGCCAATGAAACCAGAAGACTATACGCATCGTATCGGTCGTACTGGTCGTGCAGGCCGCAATGGTGTTGCTATCACTTTGGTTGAACATCGTGATCGCGCCAAGATTCGCAATATCGAACGCTTTACACAGCAAGACATCGTTGCTTCAGTCATTGCCGGCCTCGAGCCGCAAGCCAAGCCAAGCTTTGGTGGTGGCGGTGGTCGCCCAGGTGGCGGTCGCTCTGGCGGTGGCTTTGGCGGTGGTAACCGCTCTGGCGGTGGCGGTGGTCGTTATGGTTCTGGTGCTCGCTCAGAGTCTCGTTCTGGTGGCGGAGGCGGTGGTAATCGCTCAGGCAATCATTTTGAATCTCGCTCTGGTGATTCCCGTCCATCCGGTGACTCACGTCCATCTGGCGATTCACGCCCTGCTGGCGGCAATCGTTTTGCTGACTCACGTCCTGCACGCTCTGGCGATTCACGTCCTGCTGGCGGCAATCGCTCTGGCGACTCACGTCCGTCCGCTGGTCCCCGTTTTGCTAAACCCAAAACTGGCGGTCAACGTAGAAGCTTTAGCGGCAACTAAAAATGCTTCACCGTCGTCGTCTCCGTTCTGTATGGAATCGAGTCGATTCCGGTGAATTGCATCAAGCGCCACATAAATGGCAGTCTTGGCTCAGCGATACCGGTTCTTTAACTCAAAAAATTGAACGCGCAATCGGACAAAAACTAGAAGTACTAGTTCTGCGAGATTGCCGGCAAAACCTAAATAGCGACGAGAGTCGCTATTTTCATTTCAAGATAAAACGTTGTCGTATCAGAGAAGTATTACTTTGTGCTGACGGGATTCCGCTCGTTATGGCACATAGCATCATTCCTACCAGCAGCTCGAGCGGCAGCAACCACGAGGTTCTGCGCTTAGGCAAGAAACCATTGGGCGCCGTGCTTTTTGCTAAGGCGCGCATGCACTCCAAAAAGAAACCGCTCCGTGAAATTGCTCGCTTAGATAAACAAAGTGCGCTATGGAAAAAATGTTTTCAACAATATCCACAACTGCCCTCGGTCAGCTGGGCAAGACGTACGCTATATCAACTTAAAGGGCGCCCACTCTTGGTCAGCGAAGTACTTCTGCCGGCCCTACTCAGATACCCCAGCAATTAAATAGATAGCCAAGCTTGGGATGCAGCAATAAGAGCTTCATCTCCAGGCCCACACGTACACACCTCACCAAAACCAATTTGCTCGGCAGTATCGGCAATATTGTGATGCGGGCAAATGGCGGTTGCTAGATCGAGTGGTAATTTTGCTTGCCCTAAATAGCGCACTGCCTCAGATGAGGTAAGAAGCCAAAGAGATTGCGCAAAATTCATCTCATGCACCACATTCCAGGCAGGGCTGTTCAAATCCAAAGGCACGCGTGCATACACTGAGAATGCTTCAACTTGAGCGCCAGCATTTTTTAAAGTGTCAGCCAGCCAATCGCGGCCACCCTCACCTTTAAAGATAATGACTTTCTTAGCGGACCAATCCCAGCCCAGCTTCTGTAGTTCGACCCATAAACCCTCTGAATCCCATTGCGCATTACGCTGAGGAAGGATGACTTTCGTGGGATTTTCCTCAATACCAATGCCGTGATTTTTGAGGGCCGCCATGCTGCTACCTCCCATCACTCCAATAGGCAAAGGCTGATCAGATAAATCTTGCCAAGATTGCTCGACTAAGCGCATCGTGCATTCAATGGCATTCGGACTAACGAAGATGGCTAAGTCTGCCACCTTCAGCACGTTCCTCATCTGCCCTACCAAAACATCATCACCCCTCGGGGCAATTGTTAGCAAGGGTAAAGAAATAATCTCAGGAGAATTTTCTGAAGTAAAACCACTCCTAATCAGGCTTGCCTGAAGCGCTTCCGATAATTGACGTGCCTGCCCGCTGGGGCGGGTAATGACAATGGTCTTATTGCTCATGGAGTTTTACTTAGGCAAACCGTTGGGCAATAGATGCTCAGCACCTTGTGAAATCAGATCGCGCGCTACAGAAAGACCTAGTGCTTCAGCATCTTCCAAATTCTTGACAGTGCCCTGCGCGCTAGCCAAACAACTTGCAGTGCCATCGACGCTGGCAACAAAAGATCGAATGTTCATGCGATCTTGATCCCAGGTGGCATACGCAGCCAAGGGCACTTCACAAGAACCACCTAATTGGCGTGACACCATACGCTCAGCAGTAACCGCATAGAGAGTTGGTAGGTCATTGAGTGGCGCAAGCCAATCTTTAATATTGGGATGCTTGCTGAGGGTTTCGATGCCGAGCGCACCCTGTCCAGCAGCTGGCGTGTAAGGATCAATCGGCAGTAGTGCGCGAATACGGCTTTCTAGGCCCAAGCGTTTGAGACCAGCGGCAGCCAAAATAATGGCCTGATATTCACCGCGATCGAGTTTGCCCATACGAGTATCTAAATTACCACGCAAAGGCTGAATGACTAAATGCGGGAACCTAGATCTGAGCACTGACTCACGCCGCAAGCTTGATGTACCAACTACAGCACCCTTTGGTAAATCTTCAAGGCTGGCGTAATCATTAGAAACAAAGGCATCATGCGCATCTTCCCGAGCCATGACACAAGACAAATCAAAGCCTTCTGGCATGACCATGGGGACATCTTTCAGGGAGTGCACGGCCAAATCGGCTCGGCCATCCTCTAGAGCAGTTTCAAGCTCTTTGACAAATAAACCCTTACCCCCGACTTTAGAGAGGGCCTTATCGAGTATTTGATCGCCCCGGGTAGTCATACCCAGGATCTGCACGTCGCACGCTGGGTAGAGCTTTTTAAGGCAATCGCGGACATGCTCCGCCTGCCACATGGCAAGGCGACTCTCCCGGGAGGCAATTACCAGGCGCGAAGGGGTGTCAGAGATAGGGGATATGGAGCTAGAAATGGGGGTTTGGGACATAACATTTAAAATAATCAAAGACCTACACCAATATACTGCGTTTATGAGCTCATCAAAAAATTCCCTTGCCAACAAAGCCCAAGCT
>NZ_NCJB01000358.1:0-2217 GCF_002282275.1 Polynucleobacter sp. 39-46-10
TGGTGGTGTGGTTTCTTCTTTAGGGAAAGGAATCGCAGCTGCCTCGCTTGCCGCGATTCTTGAATCCCGCGGCCTGAAAGTCACCCTCCTAAAATTAGACCCTTATATCAACGTTGACCCTGGGACCATGAGCCCACTTCAACACGGTGAAGTCTTCGTAACCGAAGATGGCGCTGAAACTGACCTTGATCTTGGTCACTACGAGCGCTTTGTCTCTGCAAAGATGCGCAAGAGCAATAACTTCACGACTGGCCAGATTTATGAGTCCGTGATCAGTAAAGAGCGTCGTGGCGAATATCTTGGTAAAACTGTCCAGGTAATACCTCACATTACAAATGAGATTCAAGCATTCGTAGAGCGTGGCGCAAAAGCAAGCCATGATGGCAATGCTGATATTGCAATCTGTGAAATCGGCGGAACGGTAGGCGATATTGAGTCTTTGCCGTTTCTTGAGGCAGCGCGCCAGATGAGTATTCGTCTGCCAAGACACAGTTGCGCCTTTGTCCACCTCACTTTGGTCCCTTACATTGCTAGTGCCGGGGAGTTAAAAACAAAACCTACTCAGCACTCGGTACAAAAGTTACGAGAAATCGGCATCATGCCGACCGTGCTGTTATGCCGTGCGGATCGCCCCATCCCAGAAGACGAGCGCTCTAAGATTTCCCTGTTCTCTAACGTGCGTGAAGAGGCTGTGATTTCAGTATGGGACGTTGATACCATTTACAAGATTCCCGAGATGCTTCAAGCGCAGGGAATGGATGATTTAATTTGTCGCGAACTTGATATTGAAGCTAAGCCTGCGGACTTATCTGTTTGGGCAAACTTGGTTTATGAGTTAGCCAACCCACAGCACGAAGTAACCATTGGCATGGTGGGTAAATACGTTGAGTTAACCGAATCTTACAAGTCTCTTATTGAAGCTTTGCGTCATGCAGGAATCCACAATCACACACGCGTCAATATTAACTATATTGATTCCGAAGTCATTGAAAAAGATGGCGTCGGTTGTCTGCAGAATTTAGATGCTATTTTGGTCCCTGGCGGTTTTGGTAAACGCGGCACCGAAGGTAAGATCGCTGCCATTCGTTATGCCAGGGAGAATAGCGTTCCGTACCTTGGTATTTGTTTGGGCATGCAGTTGGCTGTGATCGAGTTTGCTCGCCACGTTGCCAACATTGCTCAGGCTAATAGCACAGAGTTTGATCCAGACACTGAGAGTCCAGTAGTTGCTTTAATTACTGAGTGGGTTGATCGTGAAGGTCGTGTTGAGAAGCGTACTAACGATTCTGATCTAGGTGGGACTATGCGCTTAGGTTCCCAACGTTGCCCGGTAAAAGCCGGTACTTTGGCAGATGAAATCTATGGCCCTGAAGTAAACGAGCGTCATCGTCACCGCTATGAAGTAAATAATCTTTATGTACCGCGCTTAGAAAAGTCTGGCTTGATTATTTCTGCTAGAACACCAAATGAATCTCTACCAGAAATGATGGAGTTACCAAACTCTATTCATCCGTGGTTTTTTGGTGTGCAATTCCACCCTGAATTCACTTCAACACCACGCGACGGTCATCCATTATTTTCTGCGTTTATTAAGGCGTCCTTAATTCATCAAGCCGCTGCTCAAGAGCAGGCAGCCTAGGAGATCGTCATGAGTGCATTTAAGTTATGCGGTTTCGATGTTGGTTTAAATCAGCGCTTCTTTTTGATTGCTGGACCTTGCGTCATTGAGTCAGAGCAATCTGCCTTAGATATTGCTGGCGAGCTTAAAGAAATTACCACCTCGCTAGGCATCCCATTTATCTACAAATCTTCTTTTGATAAAGCCAACCGTTCATCTGGAACCTCTTTTAGAGGTTTAGGCATGGAGAAGGGTCTTGAGATTCTAGCCCGCGTGAAGCGTGAAATTGGTGTGCCGGTATTGACCGACATTCATGACATTAGCGAAATTGCGCCGGTTTCAAAAGTGGTTGATGTGCTCCAGACGCCAGCTTTTCTGTGTAGACAAACTGATTTCATTCGTGCCTGTGCTCAAAGTGGTAAGCCAGTGAATTTCAAGAAGGGTCAATTTTTATCCCCTCATGAAATGTTGAATGTCATTGATAAAGCTCGTGCAGCTGCAGTAGAAGCAAATCTTCCAGATCAATTTATGGTTTGTGAGCGTGGCGCTTCATTCGGTTACAACAATTTAGTTTCCGATATGCGTAGCTTAGCTATTTT
>NZ_NCJB01000359.1:0-2202 GCF_002282275.1 Polynucleobacter sp. 39-46-10
ACTGGATAACAAAATGGCGGTAATTAGTGCGAATTTCATAAACGTGCCTCTAAATATCACTTCAATGGGTTATTTGGTGAGCTGGCAGTTTGCGCAGCATAGTATTCGCCAAGGTCAGCCATGTCTTGATCAGACAAGCTGGCAGCAATAGAACGCATCGTTGGATGCTTTCTTTCGCCTTTTTTGTAGGCAGCTAAAGAGCTAGAAATGTAAGCAGCATTTTGGCCACCTAACATTGGAACTCTGTAAACCAAAGGATAGTCAGCACGGTAGTCTGGGATGGAGTGGCAACCAATGCAAAGCCAAACCTTGCCTTGTCCAGCTTGGGCGGAACCTTTGACATCTTGAGCCTGGGCAGAAAATCCAGCAAAAGCCAAAGCAGCGCAGAGGGTCAATTGGGAAAGAATGAGGTGTTTTTTCATAGAAATCATCATTAACAGGTTTGATTTAAATCAATTTGGGAAGAGTATAGCGGAGACAGAGCGCATTGCCTCGATTCAAGCCCTGAAATCAGTAAAAACACTGAAAATAAGCACCCTTTTACCTATACTTGAATGCTGTTTCAGACAAATTGATTGCTACAACCATGACAAAGACCAAATCCCGTTTTGATGGCTCCAAAAGCTATGTTGCTACCGATGACTTGAAATTGGCGGTAAATGCCGCTTTTCAACTTCAGCGACCCCTCTTGATTAAGGGTGAGCCAGGGACAGGCAAAACCATGTTGGCCGAGGAAGTCGCTGCAGCCCTAAATATGCCGCTCATGCAATGGCATATTAAATCCACCACAAAGGCTCAACAGGGCTTATATGAATACGATGCTGTTAGCCGACTAAGGGACTCTCAGCTTGGCGAAGAGAAAGTAAACGACATTCGTAACTACATTGTGAAAGGGGTTCTTTGGCAGGCGTTTGAAGCGGATGAACCTGTCGTTCTCCTGATTGACGAAATAGATAAAGCAGATATTGAGTTTCCCAATGACCTCCTGAGGGAGATTGATCGCATGGAGTTCTATGTATATGAAACCCGTGAACTGATTAAGGCCAAGCACCGCCCTCTTGTCATCATCACTTCAAATAATGAAAAAGAATTACCCGATGCATTTTTGCGTCGCTGCTTTTTTCATTACATCTCATTTCCAGATGCTGCAACTATGCAAAGCATTGTTGATGTGCATCACCCCAATATCAAACAAGAATTGCTTGAAGCAGCCCTTAAATCTTTTTACCAGATCCGATCATTACCTGGTTTAAAGAAGAAACCCTCAACCTCAGAGCTTATTGACTGGTTAAAACTTCTACTGGCAGAGGATATTCCAGCAGATGCGCTCTATAGCAGTGAAGAGAAAATTACGATTCCACCGCTACATGGCGCACTGCTCAAAAATGAGCAAGATATTCATCTATTCGAGCGACTCGTGATGATGAACCGGAATCACCGCTAGTCTCACCCACTTTTATATGGCGATAGCTGAATCATGCTGATTCAATTTTTTCTCAAGCTCAAGGAGGCTAAGGTACCTGTTTCAGTTCGAGAATTTTTAACGCTTCTAGAGGCCTTAAGAGGCGGCGTCATTAATCCTTCGATTGATGAGTTTTACCAACTAGCGCGCATAACATTGGTAAAGGATGAGCAGTACTTTGATCGCTTTGATCAAGTCTTCGGCTCTTACTTTAATGGTGTAGAGCAAATCATTGCATTAGCTCCGGATATTCCGCTGGACTGGCTTGAGAAAAAATTACAACGTGTATTGAGCGAGGAAGAAAAAGCAGCACTCAAAAAGTTAGGTGGTCCTGAAGCACTACAAAAGCGCCTTCAGGAACTGCTGAAGGAGCAGAAAGAGTGGCATGGTGGCGGTAATAAATGGATTGGGGCAGGAGGTTCATCGCCTTTTGGTCACAGTGGCTATCACCCAGAGGGCATTCGTATTGGCGGCGAAAGTGCTGGCAATAGAACTGCTATTAAAGTCTGGGAAGCGCAAGAATTTAAGGATTACGACAGCGACCTCAGTCTAGGTACGCGCAATATCAAAATGGCATTGCGCCGCTTACGTCGTTTTGCTAGAGAAGGCTCTAGCCTTGAGTTAGATCTAGATAAAACCATTCATTCCACAGCTGCAAATGCAGGCATGCTCGACATTCAAATGCGACCCGAACGCCATAACCAAGTCAAAGTATTGTTGCTAATGGATGTTGGCGGATC
>NZ_NCJB01000360.1:0-2197 GCF_002282275.1 Polynucleobacter sp. 39-46-10
CGTGGATGTGAATTCCAGCTAGGAGTTTTATTGGTTGGGCAATGTAAAGGCAAATCGGTATTGCCATTCACCATCACAACTTGAGCTTCACTCATTCTCTGATTTCCTATTACTTAACGTAAGTTAACCAAGACTTGTACTTATCGCTTCTACCGTAGACCGCATCAAAGTAGGTCTTCTGAATTATCTCGGTAATAGGACCACGCTTGCCATCACCAATAGTACGATCATCCAACTCACGAATTGGCGTTACTTCTGCAGCGGTACCAGTAAAGAAGGCCTCATCAGCAGAGTAGATCTCATCGCGGGTGATGCGTTTCTCACGCAATTCAAGGCCGAGATCTTTGACGATCTGAATAATGGAGTCACGAGTAATACCGTCTAAGCAAGAAGCCAGATCTGGGGTGTAAACGATCCCGTCACTCACCATAAAAACGTTTTCACCAGATCCTTCAGATACATAGCCTTCTGTATCCAGTAGCAGGGCTTCATCGTAGCCATTAGCAGTTACTTCTTGGTTCGCCAAAATCGAGTTGATGTAGTAGCCAGAAGCCTTGGCGCGTACCAATGAGGAGTTCACAAAGTGACGTGTAAATGAGGAGGTTTTAACGCGGATACCCTTGTTAATACCATCTTCACCCAAATAAGCGCCCCATTCCCAGGCGGCGATCGCGGTATGGATGCTGTTACCTTTTGGAGAGATGCCGAGCTTTTGGGAGCCAATAAAGATAATTGGGCGGATATAGCAAGATTCCAGCTTATTGCTATTGACGACCTCAATAATGCCCTTGGTGATTTGTTCGGGGGTCCAAGGCATAGTCATTTGGAAAATCTTAGTTCCATTGAATAGGCGCTTAACATGCTCTGGAAGGCGGAAAATGGCAGTGCCCTGGGGAGTTTTGTAGGCGCGAATGCCTTCAAATACACCCATTCCGTAGTGGAGACTGTGGGTTAGCACATGAATATTGGCCTCACGCCAGGGAACGAGCTTCCCATCGGACCAAATAAAGCCATCGCGGTCAGACATCGACATTTTCTCTACCTTTTAAATATGTAATAAATAGGGTGATTCAATTCGGTAAAACTGGGTGCCATGCTGCTAGGGAGTCCCTAGGCCTGGAATACGTCTCAGCCTTTATTGTAGAGCAGGGAGCTGGGTGGGGTAGTCCAATTCCTTTGGGATCTCAAGCCCAGACGATTTAGAATGGAGCATTCCCAGTAAACCACTAAATTTGCCCATTCTCATGCCGGAAACTCTCTTTAAAGTAAAACGTCTCAGTGATCTCGCTGCAGCAGGTCTGCTCAAGGGAAAGCGGGTTTTAATCCGCGCCGATCTCAATGTGCCTCAGGATGATGTGGGTAATATCACAGAAGACACCCGGATTAGGGCCTCTATGCCAGCGGTGCAAATGTGCTTGGATGCTGGTGCGGCTGTCATGGTCACCTCACATTTGGGTCGCCCAACTGAGGGCGAATTCAAGCCCGAGGATAGTTTGGCTCCGGTAGCTGACCGAATTGCCACCCTCTTAAATCGTAAGGTTCCCTTAATTAGCGATTGGGTTGATGGTGGCTTTGAAGTCAATCCCGGTGAATTGGTGCTGCTAGAAAATTGTCGTCTCAATGTGGGCGAGAAAAAGAATAATGATGAGCTGGCTAAGAAGATTGCCGCTTTGTGTGATGTTTATGTCAATGATGCATTTGGCACTGCTCACCGTTCTGAAGCAACTACAAATGGCGTAGCTAAATTTGCCCCGATTGCTTGTGCTGGACCATTGATGGCTGCTGAGTTGGATGCTTTGAGTCGTGCCCTTGCAAGTCCTAAGCGCCCATTGGTAGCGATTGTGGCTGGCTCTAAAGTATCTTCAAAACTGACCATCCTTAAAGCTTTAGCTGACAAAGTAGATGAGTTAATTGTGGGTGGCGGTATTGCAAATACCTTTATGTTGGCTAAAGGCTTACCGATTGGTAAGTCGCTTGCAGAGCCTGATTTGGTTGACGAGGCACGAGAGATCATGGAGATTATGGAAAAGCGCGGAGCGCACGTCCCTATTCCTGAGGATGTTGTGGTTGCGAACGAACTCTCTCCGTTGGCGCGCGCAAACCGTGTGCCTGCTGATCAAGTCGCAGAAGATGACATGATTTTGGATATTGGCCCTAAAACTGCTGCACGTTTATCCATCATGTTGGCGCATGCTGG
>NZ_NCJB01000034.1:0-16141 GCF_002282275.1 Polynucleobacter sp. 39-46-10
AGATTCATTGGTTGCATTGGATGATGTTGATTATTTGCGCGCTCATTTTTATCGGCGTTTTTGGGGTGATGTTCTATTCCATCCTCAGGCACCGCAAATCTTTAGGTGCTAAATCTGCCTCTTTCCACGAAAGCACCACTGTTGAGATCATTTGGACAGTAATTCCTTTGCTCATCGTGATCGGTATGGCTTTGCCTGCAACTAAAACTGTTGTGGCTATGAAAGACACTACTAATTCTGACATCACTATTAAGACCACCGGTTATCAGTGGAAATGGGGTTACGACTATATTAAAGGTGAAGGCGAAGGCATTAGCTTCTTGTCCACCATGTCCACTTCACGTGAAGCTATCAATAACTTGGCACCTAAATCAAATACCTATTTGATGGAAGTGGACAATGAGATGGTGGTGCCGGTTGGCAAAAAGATTCGCATGATTACCACTGCGAATGACGTGATTCACTCATGGACTATTCCGGCATTTGGTGTGAAGCAAGATGCGATTCCTGGTTTTGTACGTGACACTTGGTTCCGCGCTGACACCATTGGCAAGTTCCGCGGTCAGTGTTCAGAGCTGTGCGGTGCTGAGCATGCCTTTATGCCTATCGTGGTCAATGTAGTCTCACAAGAGGACTACACCAAGTGGGTGCAAGAGAAGAAAAAAGAAATGGGTGCGGCTTCTGACGATCCAACTAAGGTTTACACCTTGGACGAGCAAAAAGAGCGCGGCGCTAAGGTCTATGCAGCCAATTGCGCAGCATGCCATCAGCCAAATGGCAAAGGTGCGGGCACGTTCCCTGCGCTTGAAGGCAGCAAAGTGGTGCTTGGACCAAAAGCAGCTCAGTACAACATTCTTATCAATGGTAAGGGTGCGATGCCGAAGTGGGCTGGCGTGATTTCTGATGGCGATATTGCTGCCGTGATGACGTACACCCGCAATGCTTGGGGCAATAAAACGGGCGAGATTGTTCAGACCCAAGACATTGTCTCTGCACGCGCTGGCAAGTAATTCATTTATTAATACAGATCAAACTAAACCGGAGTAATCCATGAGCACTGTCTCTACCACCCACGATCACGCACACAACCATGCGCATGATGATCACACCCCACATGGCTGGCGTCGTTGGTTGTTTGCAACCAATCACAAAGACATTGGAACGATGTACCTGATCTTTTCTTTCATCAGCTTGATGGCTGGTGGTGTGATGGCTTTGGGTATTCGTTTGGAATTGTTCCAACCAGGTCTGCAATTCTTGCGCCCTGAGTTTTTCAACCAATTAACGACCATGCACGGTTTGGTAATGGTGTTTGGTGCGATCATGCCAGCATTTGTTGGCTTTGCAAACTGGATGATCCCATTGCAAATCGGTGCATCAGATATGGCCTTTGCCCGCATGAACAACTTTAGCTTCTGGATTCTTCCAGTAGCAGCATGTTTATTGTTTGGTTCATTTTTGGCTCCTGGTGGCGCACCTGCTGGTGGCTGGACTTTGTATGCGCCTTTGACTTCACAGATGGGCCCAGGTTTAGACATGGGTATTTTTGCGCTCCACTTATTGGGTGCTTCCTCCATCATGGGCTCGATTAACATCATCGTGACCGTCCTGAACATGCGCGCCCCTGGCCTGACATTGATGAAAATGCCAATGTTCTGCTGGACTTGGTTGATTACTGCTTATTTATTGATCGCTGTAATGCCTGTGTTGGCTGGTGCAATCACCATGGTTCTCACAGACCGTCATTTTGGTACTTCTTTCTTCTCTGCAGTTGGCGGTGGTGACCCAATCATGTTCCAGCATATTTTCTGGTTCTTTGGCCACCCAGAGGTGTACATCATGATTCTTCCTGCATTTGGAATCGTGAGCGAAATTATTCCTGCGTTCTCTAGAAAAACATTGTTTGGCTATAGTTCCATGGTTTATGCAACGGCATCCATCGCAATCTTGTCATTCATCGTGTGGGCTCACCACATGTTTGCAACCGGCATGCCTGTTACCGGACAGTTATTCTTCATGTACGCGACGATGTTGATTGCTGTTCCAACTGGCGTTAAGATTTTCAACTGGGTTGCAACAATGTGGAAAGGTTCGATGACGTTCGAGACTCCAATGTTGTGGGCAGTCGGCTTTATTTTCGTATTCACGATGGGTGGTTTCACAGGCTTGATCTTGGCAATGGCACCAATTGATATTGGCGTACAAGATACTTACTACGTTGTTGCTCACTTCCACTATGTATTAGTAGCAGGCTCATTGTTCGCGATGTTTGCTGGTTTCTATTACTGGTGTCCAAAGTGGACTGGCTACATGGCCAATGAAACTCGCGGCAAGATCCATTTCTGGACTTCCATGATTTTCTTTAACATCACCTTCTTCCCAATGCACTTCTTGGGCTTAGCAGGTATGCCGCGTCGATACGCTGATTACCCAACTCAGTTTGCTGATTTCAATATGATTGCTTCTATTGGCGCACTCGGTTTTGGTTTATCTCAGGTTTATTTCTTACTATTCGTTGTATTGCCAGCTTATAACGGCAAGGGCGAAAAAGCATCTATGAAGCCATGGGATGGAGCCAAAGGTTTGGAGTGGACGATTCCATCGCCTGCCCCACACCATACATTTGAGACACCTCCTGACGCTAAAGAGTTACATGCCGCAGGAATCTAAATTAACGGCCTTTCAAAAATCCCAATCTGCTAGTAATCGCAGATTGGGTTTTATCCTTTTCAGTGTTGCCGCCGTGTTTTTCATCGGCATTCTCCTTAAGCGGAGCATGTTGGGTTAAACCCATCCATCTTTTATGACTGCTATTGCTTCTATTAACCGCCAAATCTTGCTGAAGCTATTGATCGCTTCAGTGATGATGTTCGGTTTTGGTTATGCATTAGTACCGATGTATAAAGCCTTGTGCGAAGTGACCGGCATTAATGTGGTCACCAGCAAGAATGACTATGGCATTCGCGCTTATAGCGCCAATAGGGTTGGCAATACTCAGGTGGACTATTCCCGCAAGGTGACTATCGAGTTTGATTCCAATAGTCGTGGACCTTTTACTTTTCGTCCGGTAAAAAACTTCTTAGACGTGCACCCAGGAGAAATGACCGAGATTGTTTACGAGGTAACAAACAATTTGAACCGCCCTGTAGAGGCTCAAGCTATTCCGAGTTATGCGCCTAAAAGCGCCATGGAGTTCTTCACTAAATTAGAGTGTTTTTGTTTTCAGCAGCAAACCCTAGCAGCTCATGAAATGAAGAAGATGCCGGTCGTGTTTGTGATTGATTCTGGGCTGCCCGCTGACGTGAAAACTATTACCTTGTCGTATACCTTCTTTGAATTGGGGGTTGGTCAGCAGCCAGCAGGCTCAACAACACCTAAATCGAAAACGGCGTCATGAGCAAGAAAAGTACTTTTATGCAATCCATGATCGCTGTATTGTGGGCTTTTTTGGGTGTGCGTAAGAAATCAGGATTGCAGGAAGATGTAGCTTCATTAAGTTTTGTCCACATTGTTATTGCGGGAGTTTTAGGTGCCTTGATTTTTATGGGCATACTCCTTTTGATAGTTAAAGCAGTTGTGTCCCATTGATTATTTTTTGATTGAATAGAGAGAATAAGATGTCATCCAATTCAACCCCTTACTATTTCGTTCCTGGACTATCTGGTCATCCAGCTGCAGCGGCTCTAGGTCTGCTTGCCTTTGGTGCTGGAATGTCTGGCTGGGTAAACCACGCAGCTTGGGGCGGCCCAGTAACTGCAGTAGGCGTACTCTGGGTTTTGTTTGTTCTCTACAAATGGTTTGGGGACACGATTGCTGAGTCAAATGCAGGTAAAAACGGTGTGAACGTGGATATCTCCTATCGCTGGTCGATGGCTTGGTTCATCTTTTCAGAGATCATGTTCTTCGGCGCATTTTTTGCTGCTTTGTTCTATGCACGCAATATCGCAATGCCTTGGATGGGTGATGTGGAGAGCAAGTTGCTCTGGCCTGACTTCACAGCAGTCTGGCCTAATGATGGCCCTGCAGGTTTGGTGGAGAAATTCACGACCATGGGCCCATGGCCAATCCCAACTATCAATACCTTGTTGCTATTGAGCTCAGGTGTAACTGTGACTTATGCTCACCATGCGCTCCGTGAAAATCACATGAAGCAGGCGATCATGGGATTGGCTGCCACTGTTGGTCTAGGCTTTGTTTTCTTGTGTTTCCAGGGCTACGAATACTACCATGCATACCATGCACTGAACTTGAAGTTGACTTCAGGCGTTTATGGCTCCACATTCTTTATGTTGACTGGTTTCCACGGCTTCCACGTATTTCTTGGTGGTTTAATGTTGGCGATTGTGTTGCGTCGCATGATTCGAGGTGACTTTACTTCTGAAAATCATTTCGCATTTGAGGGCGCCGCTTGGTACTGGCACTTCGTTGACGTTGTCTGGCTTGGTCTCTACATCGCTGTTTACTGGATGTAAGGAAATAAAAATCGGGGCTTAATGCCCCGATTTTTATTGGATGCTCGCTGGCAAAAGAGTCTGCTTAGTTTGTACCTACCCGAACGCCGCCAGCCTCGATATAGCCAAAGTAGTGGGCAATCAGAATGCCAAGAAATAGAACTATTGAAAGTCCAATACGCAGCATGAGAGACTGAACCATTCTTGAGCTCCCGCCTTTGTCTTTCATCATGAAGTAGAGAGCAGAGCCTAGGCTTCCTACAATCATTAGCAGTGCAACTGGAATAATCCATTTCATCTCAAGATACCTCTGTGAATATGTTTTCTAGCTTAATTACTAGTCGTATAGTTGCTACTTTATCAGCCCTTCTGGTGATTTTAGTAGGCTGTGGGGCTGGCATCTGGCAACTGAATCGAGCAGAGCAAAAGATTCGCTTAGGCGAGTCTCTATCTGCCAAGCTTCAAATGCCTATTCTGAATGCCAACACGGATAATTTGACCTTAGAGCGGGCTGCAGAGCGTCGGATTCTTGTCCGAGGGAGCTTTATGCAAGATGAAGTTATATGGCTGGATAACCGCCCTCGTCCGATTCCTGAGGGTGGCGCTGGTGCTTCCGGGCAATCAGGCTTTTATGTGATGATGCCCATGAAATTAGATGGCCAAGAGGCTGTCCTGTGGGTTAATCGAGGCTGGGCGCCTCGCAATAATGAAAATCGCATTGAGCTACCTCCAGTCCAAACTACCGATGAAGTGGTGACTATCGAGGGAATTGCTTTCCCCCATCCTGGAAGAGTATATGAGTTGGGACAAAAGGCTGACACGAAAGTGAGGCCCCGAATTGAGCAAAACTTTGACTTGGGATTGGAAGCCCAAAGTCATGCATGGAAGCAATTGCCATTTATTATCCGCGAGTCCGAGTCAGACAAGAAGGATGGTTTAGTCAGAAATTGGCCCTCCCCAACAAATGGAGTCGATCGCCATTATGCTTATGCCTTTCAGTGGTTTGTATTGGCTCTAGCCGGATTCTTGTTTTGGCTCATCAATGGGCTCATCAAATATCAGCGAGAGCTTGCTGTGAATGGAGATAGAGTGTGAGTGATAAAGAATTATTGATTCCAGCATCACAAACAGATGCGTCTGTGATTAATGGGCAAACTCGGCGAGGGCGCATTCAAATGCTGCTCTTATTGCTTGCTTGTGCAGCACCAGTCATCGCCTCTTATTTGGCGTATTACGTCTTTAAGCCAGAGGGTGGAAAAACCAATTTTGGAACCTTGGTTCAGCCAGTCCAAGATGTAAACCCTGTTTGGTTTGATATTCCCTTTAATGGCAAGTGGACTTTGCTAGTGGCAAGGCCAGCTGGTGAATGCACCGTTAAAAATGAATCCTGTCTTGAGGCTTTATTTTTGATGCGCCAGTTGCGTATTGCGGTTGGTCGTGAAAGTAGTCGCGTTCAATTGGTTTGGGTCAATACAGATGGAAAGCCAGTAGATCCAGAGGTATTGTTAGCCTATGATCAAAAGATGGCAGGATTTCAGATTCTCAGTTTGCCTACAGACCCTCAGCTGAAAGCTGAATTTGATACTTGGCTTAATCGTGACGGCGCGGGCCAGAAGGTTCAGTTGATCGATCCAAGTCCGGCCAAGATGATGGTCTTCCCAGTAACGAATTCTCCAAAAGAATTTGGCAGTATCAAAAAGGATCTTGAGAAACTATTGCGCCTCAATCGTAAGGGCGAACAATTGCAATGAGTAGTTTGTTATTACTCGCCGAGTTAGCTGCAATTGCAATTGTCTTTGCAGGCCTACCTTTGGCGTATCTCTGGACTAGGCCGAGCTACAACTTTTTCCAAAAGCTCAATTGGGTTTTAGTCTTCATGACTTTCGACTTGATTGTGTTTGGCGCCTTTACCCGTCTTACAGACTCTGGCCTGGGTTGTCCAGATTGGCCTGGTTGCTACGGCACATCAAATCCATGGCATGCAATCGGCGAGATTCAAATGGCCCAAGCCAGCATGCCTACAGGCCCTGTGACTGTCATTAAGGCTTGGATAGAGATGATTCATCGCTATTTAGCAATGACAGTCGGAGCCTTGATTTTGATTCAGTTGGTAGTAGCCTGCAGCAAATTGCGTAGCTTGGGTAAAAAACCTGTGTTGGGTAGTCTTGGTTTACTGCTTTTAGTGTGCATTCAAGGCGCGTTTGGAGCTTGGACTGTGACGCTTAAGCTGCAACCCATCATTGTCACTATTCACTTAATGCTGGCCTTGGTTTTGCTAGCGTGTTTAACGACTTATGCGCAGCAAGACTGGGAAGAGAAGACTTCCTCAGCTCTTCGTTTTCAGACCAAGCCACTTTCTGCAAAGTTACTATTGCTCGCCTCAGTCGCTTTGCTTGCTCAAATCTTTTTGGGTGCATGGGTGAGTACGAATTACGCCGTATTAGCCTGTCCTGATTTTCCAACTTGCATGGGTACTCTTTGGCCCGAAACAGATTGGCAAGAAGGTTTTACTCTGTGGCGTGCCCTAGGTTTGAATGCTCAAGGTGAATCTATTTCCCCCGTCGCTTTACAAACGATTCACTGGGCACATCGGGTATTTGCTGTAGTTGCTATTGCAGCTCTGAGCCTATTGGGAATCAGCGCTCTCCGGTTGAGTGGTTCTGAGTTGTTAGGAATGGGCAAGCTTGCCAAATTATTACTTGGCTTATTAATTCTTCAAGCCCTGACAGGTATTTCCAATGTGGTCTTTCAATGGCCACTCCTTGCCGCCTTAATGCATACAGCTGGTTCCGCTTCGCTGGTGTTTTGCTTAGTTCGTCTAGCCCAATGGTCTTCTTGGAACGCCCCGATTCAGATTAAGATGGTTAAATCATTATGAGTAGCCCCACAACCTCCACTCCTGAAGCAATGCCGCGTTGGCGTCAATATTGGGTGCTTACCAAGCCCCGCGTCACTCAGCTGGCAGTGTTTTGTGCAGTGATTGGGATGTTCTTGGCCACCCCTGGCATGGTCCCTTATTCAGTGCTGATTGGCGGGATTGCGGGAATTTGGTTATTAGCAGGCGCTGCGTTTGCGATGAACTGCTTAATTGAGCAGGCGGTCGATGCCAAAATGAAACGCACCTCTTGGAGGCCATCTGCGACTGGTGAAGTAACGCCTTTTCACATTATTATTTTCTCGATTGTTCTCGGAAGCTTGGGGATGGTCATTTTGTGGAACTTCTGCAATCCATTAACGATGTGGCTCACCGTGGCAACCTTTGTTGGCTATGCTGTGATTTACACTTGGTTACTGAAGCCTGCCACACCACAGAACATTGTGATTGGTGGGCTCTCTGGCGCCATGCCACCTGCTTTAGGTTGGGCTGCAGTCACCAATGGCTTGTCTGCTGAGGCTTGGCTCTTGGTGCTGATTATTTTTGTTTGGACGCCGCCACACTTCTGGGCGCTTGCTTTATATCGTCGTGATGACTATGTACAAAGTGGCTTGCCGATGTTGCCGGTGACCCATGGTGAACGTTTTACGCTACTCAATATCCTGCTCTACACCTTAATCTTGATTGCCGCTACTTTACTGCCTTACATCTACGGCATGAGTGGGCTGGTGTATTTAATCTCTGCAATCATTCTGGGTCTGATGTTCCTAGCTTATGTCATTGCCCTATTTATTTCTTATAGTGATGAGCTTGCGAAAAAGACTTTCCGTTTTTCAATTACCTATCTGTCTCTACTGTTTGCAGCGCTATTAATCGACCACTATTTCATTTAAGTTGAATATGAATTTATCAAAACTTTCTACCTGTGTTGCGCGCATCTTGATGTTGTCATTCATAGGCTTAGCGCTATTGGCTTGTAGCCCTCAGCAAAGCTTTAAGAATGTCGATATCACTGGTAGTAAGGCTTTTGGCACTGACTTTAGTTTGATTGACCCTGATGGCAAAGTTAGAACGCTGGCTGACTTCAAGGGCAAGGCGGTTGTGATGTTCTTTGGTTATACGCAGTGTCCTGATATTTGCCCTACAACGCTCACAGAAATGCAGCAGGTCATGACTATCTTGGGCCCTCAGGCAGATAAGGTTCAAGTACTGTTTGTCACTGTGGATCCCGAGCGAGATAGTGCAAATATTTTGAAGCAGTATGTTCCTGCATTTGATTCGCGCTTCTTGGGCTTGCGTCCAGCGGATGAGGCAGCTTTAGAAAAAGTGACCAAGGACTTTAAGATTTATTACAAGAAGGTGCCTGGCACGAGCCCTGGTTCATACACAATGGATCACACAGCAGGCAGCTACGCTTTTGATCCAGAAGGACGTTTACGCCTGTACATCAAGCATGCGCAAGGTGCTGAGACCTTGGCGCAAGACTTGAAAGAACTGCTGAAGTAAAAGTTAGAGAGGGAGGGTTGCTTAAGCAGCCTCAGCTTGCAAGAGGTTGCGCATCTTTTTAAGAGCAGCAGTCTCAATCTGACGAACACGCTCTGCAGAGATGCCGTATTCACTGGCGAGATCATGCAATGTCTTTGTGCCATTGCCATCAGCATCCATTGCCAACCAGCGGGATTGCACAATGTTGCGACTACGCTCATCTAAGGCCATGAGCGCTTGATCCAGTTGTGGGCCATGTAAAGCATCTGTTGCAGCAGCAGCCATCATCTCAGTAGGCTCTTGACTGTTATCAGCTAGCCACTGAATCGGTGCATAAGCTGACTCATCATCGGTGTCGTCACCTTCTAAGGCAATATCACCACCAGCCAGACGCATTTCCATTTCTTTAACTTCAGAACCTTTGACATCCAGAGCTTTGGCCAGTGCCTCAACTTCATTTGGAGTCAGTGCAGCCAGAGTGGGTTTGTTGCTGCGTAAATTAAAGAACAGTTTGCGTTGGGCTTTAGTGGTTGCTACTTTTACCAAACGCCAATTCTTGAGAATGTACTCATGAATCTCCGCCTTAATCCAATGGATTGCGTAAGAGACTAAGCGTGCACCTTGGTTGGGGTCATAGCGCTTCACAGCCTTCATCAAGCCGATATTGCCTTCTTGAATTAAGTCGGCGTGTGGAATGCCATAGCCTAGGTATTGACGTGCAACAGATACCACCAAGCGAAGGTGCGAGAGAACTAAGGTTTTCGCAGCATCGACGTTTTCGGTGCGACGAAATTCTTGTGCGAGGTGCAGCTCTTCTGCAGCGCTGAGCATGGGTACGCGATTCACGTACGAAATATAAGAGTCGAGCGTGCCGACCCCAAGGGAAGGCAGCATCGGAAAGGCAAGCGAAGCCGCAGCAGTCTGCGCTGCTGGCAGTGTTTGCCTTGCTTGCAATTGCGGTTTGTATGCTTTCTTTTGAACCATTGTCTTTTTATGTATTTTAGGTATTAATAAGCTTCTATTTTAGCACTCTTGTCAAGAGAGTGCTAATGGTTTTTTACTTCTATAAGTAATTGATTTAATTGAATAATTCAGAAGAATATTGGGCGGCAGTGAAGGGTGCTAAATCGTCAATTCCCTCGCCTTTACCTAGGGCTAAAACTGCTGGCTTTGGCCCATCATTGAGTGTGTGAGCAAGTGCGCAGATTACCCCGCCTTTAGCGGTACCATCCAGCTTTGTCACAATTAAGGCAGAGAGTCCTAAAGCGGCATGAAAGGCCTTTACCTGGCTTAAACCGTTTTGACCGGTATTGCCATCCAGAACGAGCAAAGTCTGGTGAGGCGCCCCAGGAAGGGCCTTGCCGATGACTCTTTTGACCTTCTTCAATTCTTCCATGAGGTGGTCTTGAGTAGCCAGTCTTCCCGCGGTATCAATAATCAGTATGTCGCTCTTACGAGAAATCGCCGCATGAATGGCATCGTGCGCGACTGCTGCAGCATCACCGCTCTCTTGCATGATGACGTCTACTTGATTTCGACCACCCCATTCGAGGAGCTGATTGCGAGCCGCTGCGCGGAAGGTGTCGCCCGCTGCTAGTAAGACAGATTTACCTTGCGACTGAAAGAGTTTGCAAAGCTTGCCGATGGTGGTGGTCTTGCCTGCACCATTGACGCCTATCACTAGCCACACTTCTGGTGTGGTTTTTTGATCATGCACGTACAAAGGATTAGGGTTTGGCTCTAAAGGTTGAAGAAGGCTTGCCACCTCTTGAATGAGCAGTTGCTTTAAGTCCTCTGGGCTACTAGCTTTTTCTGATTTGGCGGCTTTACGCAGTTTGCTAATCAGTTGCTCAGTCGTGGGTAGACCCACATCGCTCAGAATGAGAGATTCTTCTAGGGCATCAAACCAGGCTTCATCAGTCTGATTGGATTTAAATAGGGATCCGAGGGTTTTACGTAGGCCGAACATAATCGATACAATTTAATCCTTGCATCTTATCAATTTAATTCTTGGGATAGGTGATCTTACAGATGCGCTCCACTTTATTACGTTTTTCTTTCTATTTGATGCTTTGTTGCCCGGCTGCATGGGTAGCCGCGGAAACTGCTGCATCTAATACTCATGAGTATCAACTCGCCAATGGCCTCAAGCTGATTGTGCGCGAGGATCATCGAGCGCCAACGGTTGCACACATGGTTTGGTACCGTGCTGGCTCCATGGATGAGGTCAATGGTAAGACTGGGGTAGCCCATGTACTCGAGCACATGATGTTTAAGGGAACGGATAAAGTTAAGTCAGGCGAGTTTTCTCGCTTAGTTGCGGCAGTGGGTGGCCGAGAAAATGCATTCACCTCCCGTGACTACACGGCTTATTTTCAGCAAGTTGAAAAATCCAAATTAGACGAGGTCATGAAGCTAGAGGCTGATCGGATGTCCAACCTCAACTTTGATGATGCGGAGTTTCTGAAAGAAATTCAGGTGGTGATGGAAGAGCGTCGTCTACGTACTGAAGACAATCCAAGTAGCCTATTGAATGAATCCCTCATGGCTACTGCTTATATGAGCTCGCCTTATCGTCATCCGGTAGTAGGGTGGATGAATGACCTCATGAATATGAAAGCTGCGGATGCACGTGATTGGTATCGTAGCTGGTACAAACCAAATAACGCAACAGTGGTGATTGCAGGTGATGTGGATCCTAAAGTCATTTTGCAGGCAGTAGAGAAATATTACGGAATTGCTTCTGCAAGAGAGTTGCCCGAACGTAAACCACAGCTTGAGCCTGTACAAAAAGGCATTAAGCGTGTGCAAGTTAAGGCGCCTGCAGATAGCGCGCAGTTGGCAATGGCATGGAAAGTTCCCAAGCTACAAGCGGGTAAGTTGGATGATGATGAGCCCTATGCATTAGAGCTCCTAGCTGCGGTGCTTGATGGTTATGACAATGCTCGATTGAACCGCACACTGGTGAAGCAAGAGCGTGTAGTGAATGATGTAGGCGTTGGTTACGACATGATCTCCAGGGGACCAGAACTGTTTTTAATTAGCACCAGTATGGCTAAGGGCAAAACAGTAGAGCAGGCCGAGAGTAGTATTCGGAAAGCCTTAAAAGAAGTTGCTGATAAAGGAATTTTGGAATCAGAGCTCAAGCGCATCAAGGTACGAATTCTGTCTGATCAAATCTATAAGCGCGATTCAATCTTTGGTCAAGCAATGGAAATCGGCAGTACAGAGATGGCGGGCTTCTCATGGCGCGATATTGATGTGATGCTGGAAAAGATGCAGACCATTACTCCCGCGCAAGTCCAGGCTGTTGCAAAAAAATATTTCGTTGATGAAGGTTTGACTATTGCCGTATTGGATCCCCAGGCGCGTCAGTCCGGTGAGAATAAGCAAGGAGACAATCGTGCTGTCAAATAAATTCATCAAGCAAGCTAGTATCACAATCGCATTGATGTTTGGAATGATTGCATCTGCTCATGCAATATTGCCTATTGAAAAGCTGGGCTCCTTCAAGGGTGCGCAAGCCTATCTAGTGCAAACCAAAGCCCTACCCATGGTCGATATTGAGATCAGCATTGATGCAGGCGATCGTTATGATCCATCAGCAAAGAGTGGCTTAGCTACAGTGGCTGGGCGCTTGATGAATTATGGCGCCAGGTCAGAAAAAGGTTTGCTGAATGAAGCTCAGATTGCTGATGAAATTGCTGACTTAGGTGCAAACCTTGGGATCTCTGTCAGTGGTGAGCGTGCCATTATGCGGATTCGGACTTTGAGTCGTAAAGATCTGCGAGATCGCGCCGTTCAATTGGCATCAGCTATGTTGAGTGCGCCCACTTATGATGCCAAGATCTTGGCACGTGAGAAGCAAAGAATGACAACCGCCTTACAAGAGGCAGAGACGAAGCCAGAGCCAGTCCTAGATCGCCGTTTTAGAAAATCAGTTTATGCAGACTATCCATTAGCTAATTCACCTACTGTGCAAAGTATTACCAATATTGGGGCAGCTGATCTGCAGCAGTTTCATAAACAGTTTTACCGTGGCGATCGAATGATTGTCAGTATTGTGGGTGATGTGAGTAAGGTCGAGGCTGCTGAAATCGTTCAGGGCTTATTGGAAAGAGTGCCTCAGTCTGGACCTGCTATAGCCAAGTTGCCAGAATTTGAGCGCTCACCAGTTGAACCTTTAAGCCAAAGAGAAATTAGTATTCCATTTGATTCTCAGCAAGCGCATATTGCCATGGGAATGACTGCGGTTACCCGTAGTAATCCTGATTATTTTCCATTGCTAGTGGGGAACTATGTCTTGGGTGGTGGTGGCTTTGTATCACGCCTGATGTCAGAGGTCAGGGAAAAACGAGGTCTTGCCTATAGTGTGTTTAGCTACTTTGCTCCTGGAAAAGATGCCGGAATTTTTCAAGCAGGCTTGCAAACCAAGAATGATCAGGCCACTTTGGCGCTCGATGTCTTGAGCTCGACAATTTCTCAATTTATTGCCAATGGACCGACTCAATCTGAGCTCGATGCTGCTAAAGCAAATTTAGTAAATGGCTATCCCTTGAGAATTGATAACAATCGTAAGTTGCTCGATAACGTGTCATCTATTGCTTGGAATAATTTACCTCTCGACACGATGGAGGTTTGGACTAAACAGGTTGAAGCGGTGAGCCTGGAGCAAGTTAAAGCGGCTTTCCAAAAGCACTTAGCCATGGATCGCATGAAGATCGTGGTCTTAGGAGCTAAAAATAAATAAGCCAGTACAGTCGGCTTCATTAGGCAAGCGTTCCGAGCCGCCTCAAAAAATTCGCATTATTGGCGGCGTTTGGCGTAGTCGTTTGCTGACTGTGTTGGATTTACCTGGCCTACGTCCGAGCACTGACCGCGTTCGTGAGACTTTATTTAATTGGCTCGGGCAGGATTTGGTGGGTTTAAGTTGCTTGGATTTATTTGCCGGCACTGGCGCTTTGGGTTTTGAAGCTGCTTCACGGCATGCTCATTCAGTCACTCTATTAGAAAAAGACAAAAAAGCTCACGCCAAACTCTTGACTAATTTTGCTTTGCTCCAGTCATCTCCTGCTCCAGGACAAGTACAGATTTTGCACAGAGACAGTTTGGAGTTTTTAAAGCAACAGGCTGATCGCTCTAGTAATTTGATCTTTATAGACCCACCCTTTCAGGAGGATGGCTTATTAAATCAAGCGCTTGTAGAGGCAGCTCGCATCTGTGATGACAGCATAGGCGGGGGAATTTACGTTGAATTTCCTGCCAATCGTCCCCGAGAGCAGATTGAGGCGCTATTGCCTGATTGGCATTGTGGGAAATATCTAGAGGCTGGTCAGGTAAAAGCTTGTCTATTTCGCTTGAAGAGGGACTAAACTCTTGGCTGTAGCTGAAAAAGCCTTAGGAGTGTTATGACTGTTGCTGTATACCCTGGAACATTTGATCCCTTTACTCGTGGTCACGAGGATTTGGTACGCCGTGCTTCAAGCATTTTTGGCGAGCTTATTGTTGGCGTTGCTGATAGTCGTAGCAAGCGTCCCTTCTTTACTCTGGATGAGCGCATAGCCATTGCTAAAGAAGTTCTTGGCCATTATTCCAATGTGAAGATTGTTGGTTTTACGGGTTTATTAAAAGATTTTGCCCGCGAACATAATGCGCGTGTCATTGTGCGTGGTTTGCGCGCAGTCTCTGATTTTGAATACGAGTTTCAGATGGCTGGTATGAACCGCTATTTATTGCCTGATGTCGAAACGCTATTTCTTACGCCTTCAGATCAATATCAATTTATTTCTGGAACATTTGTTCGTGAAATTGCTTCAATGGGTGGAGATGTGAGTAAGTTCGTATTCCCATCTGTAGAAAAGTGGTTAGTCAAAAAGATTGAAGCCAATAAGGGCAAAGAGTAAGGCTGGCGGGCACATAAGATGGCTTTAATGATTACGGACGAATGCATCAATTGCGATGTATGTGAGCCTGAATGTCCGAATGATGCAATCTATATGGGTCTAGAGATCTATGAGATTGATCCTAATAAGTGCACTGAATGCGTGGGCCATTACGATGCGCCGCAGTGTCAGCAAGTTTGCCCAGTTGACTGTATTCCACTAAACCCCGCATTCTCAGAAAATCAGACGCAGTTAATGGCGAAGTATCAAGCTTTGACTGCTGCCAAAAAATCCCTGGCTACAAAGTAGCGCTCTAATTCGTTTTTGAATGTAGCTCTAGCATCGCTGCCTGAGCATCGCCCTTTAGAAATAAGGGCAGAATGCGCAAACCATCTTCAATGCTGGCATCAATCTGTTTTTGTTCTGTCTGCAGAGGCCGTCTTAGGACATAGTCAGCTACATCCATCACCCGTGCACCTTCTGCAGCCAGATCACGTGGATGACCAATACCCAGACGAAGGCGCCAATACTCAGGCGTTCCCAGATGCGCTTGAATATCTTTTAAACCGTTATGCCCACCGGTGCCGCCACCGAGTTTGATACGTGCAGTGCCGGGCTTTAGATCGAGCTCATCTTGCACCACAAGCACATCTTTAGGTGTAATTTTGTGGAACCTGCATAGCGCTCCTACAGCCTGACCGCTGAGATTCATGTAAGTGCTGGGCTTCAGTAAGAAGAGATCTTCGTCTTCCCATTTAGCCTTACCCACCTTCCCATGAAAGCGCTTTTCAGTTTCAAAGCGTGTGTTCAATTGTCTGGCAAGAGCGTCAACAAACCAGAAGCCAGCATTGTGCCGATCTTCTATGTGTTCTTCGCCTGGATTACCGAGGCCAACAATTAATTTAGTCATGATGAGTGCTTAAGGATAAAAGTATTTCTGCAAAAAAGAAAACCCGCTTGTAAGCGGGCTTCCTCTGTCGCAAAGATAAGGCTTAAATAATTAAGCTTTATCCTTTGGGGCTTCAGCAGCAGGAGCCGCAGCAGCTGCAGGAGCAGCTTCCGTATCAGCAGATTTCACTGCTGGGATACGTGCGTTGGCTAATACTGGGTTTTCTTGCTCAACATGCAATACCAAGGTAACGCCTTTTGGCAATGCGATGTCTTTAGCGTGGATGCCATGACCAACTTCAATCTTGTTCAAGTCCACTTCAATGAACTCTGGCAAGTCTGCTGGTAAGCAAGATACTTCCAATTCAGTTGAGATGTGGCTGATTACGGCGCCTTGCAACTTCACTGCAGCTGAAGTGTCAGCGTTGATGAAGTGCAATGGAACGCGCATGTGAACTTTCTCAGTCGCAGAAACGCGCTGGAAGTCGATGTGCAGAACCAAAGGCTTAAATGGATGCATCTGGTAATCGCGCAACAACACTTTTTGTGCTTTGCCGCCG
>NZ_NCJB01000035.1:0-16071 GCF_002282275.1 Polynucleobacter sp. 39-46-10
TCTGCTCTGAGACAATAGGGCATGAGCGAAGTTATCTCCCCAACCCCTCCTGTCATTCACAAACCAGCGCCGCGCGTGGGTTTTGTCAGCCTGGGCTGCGCTAAAGATAGTTAGTATAAACCGCTTCAAGCGCACATGAAAGGCCTGACAGGCCTGACCTACGGGATACGGAACCGAATCTCGACGCCGACAAGTTCAAGCAGTTCACTGACTTGCTCGACACCCCGCCCAGCCACAATTTCACGCCGGCAAATCCTCTGCCGCCAGCGCAAAACCCCTGGGCTTGAAGTCCAAGTCCCGAACCGCGTCGGCATGGTCAAACACCAAATCACTGTTCATACGTTCCGCCATGGCCGCTGACCATTGCCGATAACGCGGTAGGCAGCGCAGCGTGGTTACCGCCAGGCGAAACGCCCAAAGCGGGACAGTCAGGACACGCGGGCGGCGACCAAGCGTCGTAAAAATACGGGCGACCATCTCTCGGTAAGTCAGCGTCTCGCCACCCGAAATGTTATAGGACCGGCTCCCAACGTCAGACCCCTGCAAAGCGGCCAAACATGCCCCAGCCACATCCTCTGCATGAATAGGCTGGCGCAGGCCTTTGGCTTCTCCAAGCACCGGAAAGAAACCAAACCGGCGAATAAAGCATGCGATCTCGCTAATGTTTTTATCACGGCCGATACCGTAGATCAGCGTCGGGCGCAAAATCACCCACTCGATACCACGGCTCTCAGCCCATGCCTGCAAACGCGCTTCGCCGTCAATCAATTTAGCCGCTGTCGCCTGTTCCGCCGTATCGCCTGAGCCGACTTTTGTAAAACGGCTGGTCGAAGAAAGCACCACGACACGCCGAGCGCCGCTAGTCTCGATAAGAGCAAAGTAATCTGGCAGCACCCAGATGGGCGCGACACAAATCCAATACGGCGTCACTTCTTCAACCGTCTTGGCATGATTGAGTGAAAGCTGTTTCCAGGCCACACCATCGCCAGCATGCCCAACCGGCTGCCGCGAGTATGCAATTACATGCCAACCAGAACGTGTGAGCAACGGTAAAAGGCAGGCACCAACCAAACTGGATGCCCCAAGCACACCGACGCTGGATTCAGCCACGTCGTATCCCAGCCTTGGTGAGTACGAGACGACCGCTGTAATAACCCGCCACCATTACAAAGCGCAACCAAACGCCTACAACGACCAATCCCCACAAAAGGCCTGGGTACTGATGGCGGAAAAACTTCTTGTAAAACCGCAACATCCCACGATGCTTATGCCACTCGACAAAAAAAGGCCTGCTACGACTGCATGCGCCCCAAACATGGGTAACCTGAGCATCTGGAACAAACAATATTTTCCAGGCTTTCAGTTTGAAGCGCATGCACCAGTCGAGGTCTTCACAATGCAAGAAGTAAGCGTCATCCCACAAGCCAACGTCGTCCATCGCCGCACGCTTCACCAGCATGCACGCGCCCGAAATTGCCTCAACAACGGCCGGCGCGCTCGGGAGTGGCTCTTGGTGGAGCAAGAAATCTGAAAAGACTTCTGGGAAAAATCTAGCAAGACGTGACAGACCAAATGCGCGCATGAAAGCGCGTTTAGGCGTAGGGAAAAATCGTCGCCCTCCCGGCTGCTCGGTGCCATCGGGGTTGCACAAAAATCCGCCAACCATGCCTACATCTGGCGCTGCCTGTAAAACATCGACCATACGAAACAGAGCGTCCGGTGCCAGTACAATGTCTGGATTCAGAAATAAAACCTGGGGTGAAGATGAAGCTCGTGCACCGATATTGCACGCAGCAGCGAACCCCAAATTTTCGGCATTTCGGATAACAACCAGCCCATCGCTTTTGACCGTGTGCTCCATGTATTCAAGACTACCATCCGCTGAATGGTTGTCCACCACAATGGCACGCGCAGCGCCAGCGGCAAAAACGGACACAACACAGTCCGTGAGTAGCTTGCCTGCGTTGTAGTTGACGATGACAACATCGCAGCCACTAGATAATTTTTGCTCCATCAAAACGAAACTCCCATGTGTTACCAGCCCTAAATTGCTGGACTGCTTCAATCGTGGTGCTGTGTTGTAGCGCCAGCTCAACCACGGCGCTTATATCCTGCAGCCCTTGACTAAGGAAGGTACCATCCTCGCCGCCGCGAAATGCCATCTCACCAAACTCTGTGGAGATAACAGGCAATCCCAACGCGCGGTATTCGTAATATTTGATCGGGTCAACCGATGCAGTTAGCGTATTTTTCTTGAACGGGATCAAACCAACATCAAATGCCTGCATTGCCACCAATGCCGCTTGATGATTGCAAGCGGGGAGCATTTCGATGTTATTCGGCAAATCGGCAGGTGCTGATGAAAATACCGGCCCGATCAACCGCACCACATCATCAGGTCGTTTTTTCGCTAACTCAATCACCCAATCCCAATCAAACCATGTGGCGATAGTGCCTACATAGCCCAATATCTTCTTACCCTTCGCAGCAGGAAGGCCAACAAACTCTGGCATCACTTCGGCGTCAAGCCCGTTATGCACCAACTGGACATCCGCCCCGACATGACTCCAACGGCGCTGGATAGCGGTTGAAGAAGCCAATACGGCGTCCACATTACGCACCAATTGGTCTTCTCGCCACCGCATGGCCCATCGAGAAAGCCCGGTATAAAACGCAGGGAAATCGTCCATTGCGTCATACACAGACCTACAGCCTTTAAGCCTCTTCAAAACAGTCAAGGCTAAAACGGACGGTTTTCCGATGACCACCAGGCAATTTTGCGGCCGCGCAAACACATCAACTATGCGCAACAAAGAGCGCCACATTATGGCGTTGACCATGCCAGAGCCCGGCAATGGCTCTATGGGCAAAACTGAGGGTCTGATAACCGATAGCCACGCCGGATTCGACTCATTCTCACGATCAGCATTGGCCCCCAGTCGTCGAAAATCAGAAAGCGATGGCAAACGCGTTGGATAGGGATCAACCCACAACACCTCACCCCCAGTACTATCGTGAAACCATGTCACGAATTTATGTGGTCGCTGTGCAAAGCTTGACCATGGCACGGGTGACAAATAAACCAAACGCATCAAGCGAAGTGCTCCCTGAGCACAGCCACAATCCGCTGCGCACCTTGTCCATCACCATACGGGGATATGCCACGCGCCATGGCTTGATAGGCAACCGGGGAATCCAGCAGCAACTGCGCTTCTTTAACGATGCGATCAAAGTTCGGCCCAACCAGCTTCACTACCCCCATGTCGACGGCCTCAGGCCGCTCGGTTTCATCGCGCAAAACCAACACCGGTTTACCCAACGCTGGGGCTTCCTCCTGCACGCCGCCAGAATCGCTGATGATCAAATAGGCCTTTTTCATTGCAGCAACAAATGGGGCGTAATCCAAAGGCTCACACAAAACAATATTGCTGCAATTCCCCAGCATTTCATGCGCCACATCCTTCACATTTGGATTTGGATGCACCGGGTAAAGAATTTGAATATCGGCATTACGCTCTGCGAGAGTCCGTAGCGCTCGGCAAATATTACGGAACGGCTCACCAAAGTTTTCGCGCCGATGCGATGTCACCAGCACCAAGCGTTTCGTTTCATCCAGAGCAATACCCAGTTCAATCTCTTTCGATGCTGTCATTAGCAGGGCATCAATAACCGTGTTACCCGTAACGATAATGTCAGCATCGTTCACACCCTCTCGCAGTAAGTTTTGGCGTGAGCTCTCTGTAGGCGCGAAATGCCAGCGCGCCAAACGCCCCGCGATTACACGGTTGGCCTCTTCTGGAAAAGGATTCTGCATATCCCAAGTACGAAGACCGGCTTCCACATGGCCGAACGGTATGCGGTGATAAAAGCAAGCCAGCGCCACGGTCATTACCGTGGTCGTGTCGCCTTGAGCAAGCACGACATCCGGTTTTCCTGTCTGCAATACATCGTCGAGCTCTAGCAGCAGTCTGGCAGTTAACGTCGTCAATGCCTGATTGGGTCGCATGATATTCAGGTCAATATCAGGCGCAATGCCGAAAAAGCTCATGACTTGATCGAGCATGTGGCGGTGCTGGGCTGTAGCAAGAACACGAACATTGGCCCAACTTTCCGCCTTCAATGCCAATATGACTGGGGCCATCTTGATGGCTTCGGGGCGGGTGCCCACCACGCAAAGAATATTATGGGTTTTCACTTCTTCACCTCACCTGCAGTACAAAGCTCCTCGGCCCGAAATGGCACACCCACGCCAAATGAATCAAATTTCATCACTAACAATCCACGCTTTTCACACAGACCTTGGGATGAAGTGACTGATAAATAAGTGGAAGGTACCGAGTCACGAATAGTAAAAAACATGGTGCTTTTGTCCACGAAAACAATCCACGGCCGGCTAAACCCTAATTTTTTCCGCAAGTAAGCGCCATCATTGTTTGACCATGGCGACAAACCCTCGACACCAACAACACCGACCACTTCTTCTTTGTCTATCAGCGCTTTGTTAGCAACAATACTGTCAATCATCTGCTTGTTCGACTGTTGGGCGGATGCGTACCAGCCAGCCACCATCAGCCTCGGAAGACGATCCAGATAGCCGATCAAAAACGGCACCAGAAAGAGAATAGAAGCAAAAACCTTCGCCGTTTTTCGGCTAGAGAACACTGCTATCTCACCACGCCACAAGAGCGCGGCGGCGATCACCACCGGTGCAGATAACCAGGGTAGCCAAGCAAATACACGGTATGGAAAAAGGTGATTAAAAATAAGCGCATAGGGAAGAATCAGGCAAAAGACTATCGCTGCCAGCAAGATCAACTCGCGCCTTCGATCTTTCCAGGCGACGCTCAAAGCGATGACGGCCAACACACCGGCCATGGTGTGCCAAGGCGAATACTCGATCGTCAACTTCAGAAACGCGGCCAACAACACGCCCGGATCAAAGCTGACTGCGTAGTGCGCGCTATTTCCAACTTGACCAACAGCTCCTGCCAAAAAAGGATTCCGTACCAACAAACTAGACAAGACGCTGGCTGCAGCAAGCGCGATGAACCACAGACTGATCTTCAGCCACCACTGTTTCTCGTGTATCCGACGGTCTACTGTTTCAGCGGCGATGGGTGTACGTGGGTAATAAAGCTCAACGCCAAAATAGGCCAGCAGAAGCAGCGGCGGAAGCAAGAAGTCTTCCTTTGCAAAAACCGATAAACCGTAGGCAACCACAGCAATGGCGCTGGTGGACAAACTGGGCGTTCGCCGCACATGCAGGAGGGCAATAAGTGCAAGACAGCCAAAAAAGTGAGAGGTTAAATTGGTGATTAGGCCCAAGTACTTGCCGTGCTCAAAAGCCGCAAGGTGGCTAAAAGTCATCACGCTGAAAGCGGCGACCAAGACCCATCCAAGCCGCACCCGAAGCAGATGGGAGAAAAAAAAGAGCACCATCGCGGGCAATGCCGCTGTCAAGAAATTAAGTAAAGCAAATGAAAACCATGACCCCATTTGCCCCATGAAATAGGCCAGGTTGGTTGATACAGGGCGTTCAACTGACCAGCGAAAATTTTCGAATCCCGCCCCCAGCACCAGGTAATCATCCTGATGCAAGGGCGATAGAGTATTGGGGCTAAGTACAAAATTGATGAGCCAGTAGGTCACCAAAGCAACCAAAAAATATCTAAATAAATCAAGGGCTCCAACCCCGTCGCTGTGAATATTATTTTTCGACCACATTGCTGATAACCCTCTTATTGTCATAAAAATAGGCGAGGCTAATTTTGCCGTTTAACTCGCCGTTTGCTCGGATGAGCACATCCAGAGATGCTAGCCCCCCCGATGGAATGAGAATAGGCACAGCAACTGCTTCAGGCGTCAATTGCTTACGCAAGGTGGTAACCGCCCCCCCTTGATGGTGTGCAACAAAAGTCAAATCAAGGGGCTGATGCAGCTCATGGCTCCACCGTGGCGGAACTGGCTCCCGCACCACATAAAACCAGACATCGCCGTTGAGATTTTTTGTGATCGCGCTTAGTACGTAACATGTTTTGCCCTGGAGGGGCAGCGTGATGCGACGTGGTTCTATATCGACTGCCTGTGGACTCTCGCATCCTAGGATGGCGTCGGACTTGACAGTCCAGACCATCGACGGAGCCTTCTCGACATATGTAGATGCCCAAGCTATAGCGAACAGGATGCAGACAATCAACCCAGCGAAAACAATGAATACACTCTTTGCGCCGTCGCGAAACAATGCGCTGGCGCTTGCATCGCGCTTAACAAATACTCCCGCCGCCGCAACACAAAGTGCTGGCGCAATCAACAAGCTGTATCTCGCTTGTACTTCTCCGAAAAGAATAATGAAGAGCAAAAATGCACTGCCGACGGCGACGGCCACCCGCCCCAAAGGTTGCTGACTAACCTTTAAAGCCCCCACTCCGCCAGCAATGCAAAGAAAAGCCACGGCACCTCGCATCATGGCAGCCCAATTTGTATTGAAGGCAATGGCAGGCACGCTATGGGCCAGCACAAAATCATCTGGATTGCCTAAAGGCCGCGAAGTTGCAAAGAAGAAATACCCTTCTCCTCCGAATAGGGTGCCAATTTTCTGCAGCCAGAATGAAGGAAAAGAGAAAGCATTGCTCAAATCCTGAGCGAGTAATCCAACCAAAAGCTTGCTACGATTGTCAGCATCAATCAAAGGCAGCACATACTGATGCCATGAGTAGGCATCTTCAAATGATCGACTATGGGTTAGGCCGCTGCCAACAAGTGTCGCAAGAAGGCCATTGGATTGCGTTGTGGTCATGCCGAGCAATGAAGGCGCGAACCCCACCGTAACAACTGCGATAGCAGACAATATTCCGGTTTTGGCTAACTTAAGGCGGCTCCCTTTTTCAGAGGCTAAGGGTAGAACTAACAAAATGGCGACGACGAGTATCGGGCCAATGCTGCGCAGAAGATCCAAAGCCACAAGCAGCAATACGACCAGTAGAACGGTTCTGATTGAACTCTGGTTTTCGCTTAATTTTGCAAGCGCAAGAATGAAGCCGACTAAGACGAGGATTACAAGACTATCCGAGCTTACGACCGTTGTGGCGAACCAGAATTCGGGGTAGACGGCTAACAGTGAGGCCGAAAATACCCCGGCAGAGCGACCAAACGACGCGCTCACGCCGCGATAGAGCAACGCAATGGCTGCAATATGCAGTGCGGCGTTGACTAACTTGAATCCCAAATAAGATCCATCCACCAGCCAACCTATCGGCAACGAGTAAAGAAGAGACCTTCGCCAATAGCTAGCAAACCCAGGAAGCCAGCCGCTTTCACATTTGCTAGCCCATTGCTCTAAAGAGGTCCAAGGCGATGCATATTCAGTACCGCATCGAAGATAGACACCAAAATCACTGACTTGATGACTATCAAGGAACAACACCCAAGCCGTCGTTAGTACCGAAAAAATGAGCAGCAACACAGAGCCGTTGACATGCCTCCAGTTTGAAAACGAAAGCGTCAAAGCCAGTGAAAAGACTGCAGCTGCAAGCAGTCCCAGGCCACTCAAAAAAGGGCTTGTCAGTAAAACACCGGCAAATACGCCTACAGCCACGCCAATGAGAATTCCTACAAGGGATTGCCGGTAGGTGTTGGCCAAGGGAATATCCATACTGGCCAATTAGGAGATACTCTTGGCTAAGGACAAGAAATTTTCGTAGTTACGGATGTAGTCACCCTCGTTGTACGATTCGGAAGCCAGAACCAAACAAACAGAACCCGGGTCAAAATTCACCTCAGCCGCCCAAATCATCGGCGGGATGTGCAAACCCTTCCACGGTCGGTTCAAGTGGATGGTTGCCTGAAACTCCCCGTCATCAACGGCCACATCAAAGCTGCCAGACAGGCAAATCAGAAACTGATGTAAATTGTGATGGGCATGAGCACCCCGATCCTCCCCGGTAGGAACGTCATATAGGTAAAACACACGCTTTATGTCAAAGGGAATATGGTTATTTCCCTCAATGAACGTAAGGTTGCCTCTCGGATCATTGATCTTTGGCAAGGCGACGACCTTGCAGTCATTAATGGTTGGTTTTCTCATCATTGCTTTTCCCAGTAAAGATAGATTTCGTGACGATGTACATGACCGGAACTGTTAGTGCGACCACTAAGAGTGGCGCGATTTCTTTTGGAATATGGAACAGTTCAACAAGCAGCCAAAGTATTCCTACGCCCAGCAAATAATTGAGCGCATAAGTCAATGGATAGGCAGTAGCGCTACTTAGGCTGGGCGCTTGTTTGAATACCCAGCGCGCATTCAGCAAGTACCCTATGCCGATTCCAACGGCGTAGGTGAGCGAATAAGCCCATACGTAAGGCATAAGAAACAACAAGCCAAGATAGAGAACGTAAGTAAGCCCAGTATTGACCGCACCCGCAATCAAAAATCGAGGAAAAGCCATATCACCAGATTTCATCAATTACAGTTTCAGGGCGCTTGTTGGTTTCATCAAAAATACGCCATAAATACTCGCCAATGATGCCAAGCATGACAATAATCAAACCCAATAGAAAGGTGACTAATGCGACCACTGTTGCAAAGCCTTCAACGGGAATCCGGTGAAACAACGCACTCAGCACAACCGCGCCACCATAGAGAAAACTGCATAGTGCAACAACGAAACCTACCCCAGAGATGGCACGAATCGGGGTAATCGAAAAGCCAAGCATTACATCAAGGAATGCCGTGAACTTCTTTGCGAATGTCCACCCAGATTTGCCGTGTTCACGCGCTGGACGATGATAGTGAATGACATCCGGTTTGTATCCCAACCAATACGCCAACAGTGGCGTGAACACGCTCTTTGCGCTATTCAGCAGGTGGGGTAAGAATGCCTTGTCCATCAAGGCCATGTCGTACCCACCTTCTGGGTAATCACGAATGACCAGCGCACGAAGCAGCTTGTAATAAATCTTGGAGTAGATTTTTGAAACTACGGGGTCATCGCGGGCGATTCGCTCACAAATAATGAACTTGGATCCTGCAAGCCAACGATCGACCATTTCTAGTATCAGACCCGGCGGGTCTTGCAAATCGGCGGCAATGATCATGAATGCATCGCCGGTAACAAACTTGAACCCGGTTTTGGAACAATGCACAGCGCCGAAATTGCGAGTAAGTTTGACCACCTTGGTTTCCGGCCGCTTGGCCTTAAATTCGAGCAGGCGCGCCAAAGAATCGTCTTTGGAACCATCATCCACAAAAATCAGTTCGAGGGCTACCGAGCGCTCTAGAAGTGCCCCCTCAATCTTCGCGAATTCGTCAAAAAGTCGGGGCAAGCTGCCTGCATTGAAATACACCGGCACAACAACGGAAAGTTTTTTATTATTCATTCTCTACAACACCAGTTCGTAATATTCATGCGCCATGCCACCGCCGCCAAACTCTGACTTAAAGCGATACAGCCCATCGTTTAGGACTAATCCACCCTGTTCATTGCTTGTTCCAAAATCAAAATAACGCGCCCCCCTATTTCGAGCCGCATCTATCGCAGATTCGAAAACCGCGTCCAGCGCCGACACGCCATAGCCTATTTCGCTGGACGCTATGTATTGAGCGTGCCACACATTCGTTGAGCTAAATAGAACAACGCCAGCTTCAACGACGCCATCGATAGTGGCAGTTCGCACTTGTATATTTTCTGGGAACCGCTCCAATAGTAGGGTTAACTCAGCTAGTGAATGCACGGGCGATGCATCGTGCTTTCGCTCAAGATTCTTAGCCAAAACGTCCCACAAACCAACCAACTGTTCACTCCCGTTAACCAACGTCACGGCTTTCAGAGCTTTTTTCAACCCCCGCCGACGTCGCTCGCTCGGAGTTCTCCGCGCGCTCAGTTCAATCGCGCATGAGAGATCACAGCGAACACGCTGAGCGCCTAAACGGAAAAGTGCATAAAGATCATCCTGAGAAGGTACGCTTGCATATCCATGTGGCAATGGTTTGTAGAGAAACTTTGTGTAGCCGCATTCGCGGTAATACGCCTTCAACTGCTCCAAGGCCTCTATCATCCGCTCGCCATTTAGCCATCCCTGATGAACGATGCCTCCATAGGTGGCACCCGGATGACTGACGACCAGCGTCGAGTCATGTCGGGCGCGGGCGGCTGGCATAACGCCCACTAAATGACCGGATTCAAAGATGAGTACCGACGTATCTTCGAAACGCGCTCCGTGATAGCTGAGAAATTTCCGGGTATGCAGAAGCGTGGAATTTCCCGCACTTTCGCACCACGAGTCCCAGAGTGACTCGTGCTCATCCGTGTAACTGACGAGATCAAAAATCACTTAACCAGCTCCGCAACGCCAAAGCCAGTACCGCCGAAATCATTACCGTTGTAAAAGCACAAGGTTCTGTTGCCTACATCAACAACGGCGGCATATTCGATGGCTTCGCTATCCCAGCCTACGATTGAAACGTCTAGCCCAATTTCTTCATCTTTCCGTTGCCAGTGAATTCCATCCTCGGATTCCGCATAGCCCATTCGATAAGCGCAGGGCGATTTCTTGCGAATGCTGTAGAACATTTGATAGTAGTTTTCCTTTTTTACGATATAAGGCCGACCAAAACCATGCTCCTTATCTCGTTTCACCTGGAGAACAATGCGTCCTTCTTCTGGCCAATGGACTCCATCAACGGATTCTGCGTAACGAATGTCATACACCGGCATAGGCTTGCCATCAATCTCTTCCCACTCACTCCCGGCAACGTACCACATCTGGTAGCCCCCGTCCGTTGCGGGCCATACAAATGGCCCGCAACGGAAATGCATTTCCGTGGCGGAGCGCTCAAGAATGGGTGTCGTTTTAACCTTCTGAAAGGTCTCCCCTCCGTCGTTGCTAACCGCCAAACCAGTTAACAAGCGATAGCGAATGTGGTGGCAGAGTTCAAAGCCAACGTAGTACATGAAAAGCCGGCCATCTGCGGCTTGCACAACGGAAGTCTGAAACACGCCGTTATCGTCGAATGCACCAGGTGCGCCGACATCAAGAACTGGCTCTTTAGACACGCGGAGCACGTGGGTTGGGTTTTCAGGATCAACATCCACATAGCCAATTCGGCCTACGCCATCTTCAGCACGGCATTGAACATAGAGTCGCAAACTTCCATCATTCAAAAACAATGGGGTTGGACATGTTGCGTATTTCCTCGCCCACCATAAGTCCCCATCAGGTTGCCATACGACCCCAAGCTTTTTCCATTGCATATCAAGCTTCCCGAACTTTGAAAAACCGACGCGCGCTAACCTTGGCAGGCTCAGGCTGCTCGACTTTGAAAAGCAAATTCGGCTCGGTGTCTTTCACAAGGGTTACGCTGGGGCCAATCCAGTTATCTTCTCCAATGCTTACGTTATTACCCAAGGTAGCATTCACCCCCATAAAGGTATGGCTGCCGATATTGCAAAAACCTGAAATAACAACATGCGATGCAATAAAGCAGTGGTCTTGAATCACGCTGTGGTGCCCAATGTGATTGCCACTCCACAACACCACGTTGTTTCCAATTCGTACAAATGGCTGAATTGTGTTGTCCTCAAACACGAAGCAGTGCTCACCAACAACAACGTTCTGCCAGACAAAGGCACGACTGCTGATATAGCTCGCCGGCCTGTATCCTTTAGCTTTTGCAGCTTGATACAGGCGAGTACGCAGTCGGTTTAACTGGGAGTAAACAAGGGCGGCATAGAACTCAATTTTGCTTGGATTAAAGTGCTCTTCAATCTGCTCAAAGGGAACGATTGGCAGGCCAAACAATTCCGTCCTTTTAAGGTACTGAGATTCAACTGCAAACCCAACCACTTCATACTCGGAGTCATGAGTAAAGCACTCATATGCCACTTCGGCAAAGGCACTGTCGCCGATGATTAGCAACTTCTTTGTTTTTGTCATGACACTTGTTCCTATGGGCGTGTGATGAGAATGTCTTCCCGGCGATTGGCCATGGGAAGGTTTGGATCTTGCGGAAGAACATAAGCATCAAAACCCTGCGCTCTAGCACGCTGAATCAATGACATCACAACAGCATCGTCGATCTGGTCATGTTCTATCTGGTTAAATTCGACTATGGGCAAATCGTCTGTCTTCATGAACTCTTGGTGAAAACGAGCCCCCGTCTCGCTGGCAAAAAAACGCTTGCGCTTGGAAACATTGGGAATGTCGCCAATCAACATCTGTCCACCCGGCGCCAGCAATGAAAGGGAGGTGTCGAGAAACCTGAAGAAGGCTGTATCTATGAGCACGTAGTGCAAGACGCTGTAACAAACAATGACATCCACCGTTCCCCGGTACTGCGCAATCAACTCAGGGCAATTTGGATACAGTGCAGCCACTTTTTCAATGAACGAATCATTGGGCAGTAGATCGAGCATTTCTTTGTTGTCGATGAGTGTCAGTTTATGGTGACGCTCACGACACAAATCAATCAACATCTTAGGTAAGTCACTACAACCGGGACCAATATCAAAAATGCACTTATTGTCAGCAGCGAGATTAGTCAGTTTGAATTGAATGTCAGCAAAAATATTGCTCTCAAAACCTTGCCGGTAAGAATCAGGAAAACCGATTCGCTCGTATTTAGATAGCGTCTTGTCTGCAGCAAGGCGGCGAAAATCTTCGAAGCCGATATTGGTGAATGGATTGGGCGTGGTCATTAATTGCCACCTTTCTCAAGAGCAGCAACTGGCCAGTTATTTACAGCACTGATAACCTGTTCAACATCCTCATCAGTCATTTCCGGGTAGCACGGCAGCGTTAGGACTTCTTGCGCAAGTTGTTCCGTATTCGGTAAGCGCACATCTGAGAAACGGTTTCCAAAAATAGGTTGACGATGATCGGGGATCGGGTAATGGACATCCGTCGCAATATCCACCTTTCGCAAATGCTGGCGCAGGCTATCTCTTTCAGAACAACGCACCACATATAGATGGGCGACGTAATCATCACCACCGATCGATGGGAGGATGACTGCGGGATGCCTTATACGCTGTGAGTATTGAGAAGCAATGTCACGTCGCCGCGCGTTCCAGCTATCCAGATGCGGCAGGAACTCTGATAGCACAGCTGCCTGTACTTCATCGAGCCGACTATTGCGAGCACCGGCCATTGCAACTTGATACTTGGCCAACCAACCATACTGCCGAAGGTGTCCCACCTTCTCAGCCAGTTCGGCATCGCTGCAAACCACGGCACCGCCATCACCAAGCGCACCAAGGTTTTTGGTTGGGTAAAAGCTAAAGCAGCCCGCATCGCCGAAACTGCCAACCCGCTTGCCGTTAACACGAGCACCATGCGCTTGCGCGCAGTCTTCTACCAATGCCACGCCTGCAGTCCGGCATTTGTCTGCAATCCCCGCGATATCGAGTTGTGCCTGTCCATATAAGTGCGTCACGACAACGGCTTTCACACCCTGTGTGATTGCGCGCTCAACTTCACTTTGCATAACCACCTGGGTCACAAGATCAACATCCATGAAAATTGGCGTGCCGCCGATCGAGAGGATCGCAGTGCTGGTGTACATACCCGCATTAGCAACGGTCGCTACCTTGTCTCCAGCCTTTACTCCAAGAGCACGCAGTGCCAATTCAAGTGCATCAGTGCCATTGGCGACACTACGGCATTGCGCTACTTGTATGTAGTCAGCAAACAATTTCTCAAAATTCTCGACTTCAGGGCCAAGAACAAGCCAAGCACGATCCAATACACGCTTGATGGCGGCATCAATCGAAGACCGATAGCTCGTTACATGAGCAGATAGATTATTGATAAGCATAGTTTCCAATGTCCTTAATGATCCAAGTAAGAGTGAGGAATCCACTCACCCCACTTAGCCTCGTAATGTGCCTTATTCTCTTCAAACAGGGTCTGTCGATCTTGGCTTCTCAATTTATTGAAGGACGCCGACAAATGGTGGTGAATAAATACGTCCTTTGCACAAACAACGCGTAAACCCAATTGATCAACTCGCCTGCAGTAATCATCGTCCTCAAAGAAACCTCGGCCAAAAATCTCATCCAATGTGCCGACGGACGTAAAGGTTGAGCGCGGCATCATCACGCAGAAGAAGGCAGCGGTCTTTAGCGGGTAATTTTGTCCAAGATTGCGCTGCGTGTAGGCGGCAGACGTCATGATCATCTCCTCCATATTGGCGTAAGCAATATTGATCTTGGCTTCGTTACCAATATTGTTGGTTACCGGCCCGATCAGGCCAAGGGTTCTATCCCGTTGAAGATGTCGAACCAGGGTACGAACCCAACCCGGTGTAACGTAAGTATCGTTGTTGAGAAGCACCAGGTACTCGCCGGTAGCGACAGCCAGTCCCTGGTTGTTCGCTGCAGCGAACCCACGGTTATCCTCGTTAAGGATCAGCTTGCGGTTCTGGCCGTTGGCAACCCATTCCAACAAGAAGGCCGGCGTGCCATCGCTGGAGGCATTGTCAACCACAATGATTTCCATATGCTCGTATTGGCTGTGCGCATCCAGGCTTGCCAGGCAGGCACGGGTAAAGTCAAGGTTGTTGTACGTCACAACCACAATGCTGACTTTGGGGTCATATGCGGACGACTCAGCCTCCTGAATGAGCGCCTCGGCGCGGTGTTGCCAGGTTTGCCCTTGTGCGAAGGCTTTGCGCTGTTGCACCAAAGCGACGGGTTCTGGTTGGCTTAATACTTTGCTTACTGCGGCAAGGAAAGCCTCTTTACCTGCCGCTGCGTACACCAGGCCGTCAAACTGCGCCATCTCCGGCAAGTCAACGGTCACGATTGGTTTGCCAGCACCCAGGTATTCGTAGGCCTTGACCGGATTCGTCGCCAACGTGAGCGGGATAACCTTGAACGGCAACAAACAGACATCAAAACCATGGAGATAGTGCGGTAGTTGGCTGTAGGGCACCTCACCCGTGAAGATGACATTGGGTAGTTTTGCCAGCCGTGACCGAGCATTGACGGTGTCTGCCCCTATCAGCAGCACAGCGCAACCCGGATGTTGCTTGGCGACTGCTTCGACCAGATCCAGATCAAACCACTCTGCTATCGCACCGTAGTAGCCAATAATTCGACGGCCCTGTGGATCGCGATAAATGCTCTCCGGCACTTTTGCAAAGTGCTCGTATTCACCTGCATTGCGAATCAGCGCTCGGCGTTTTGCGTGTGGGGCAATGGCTTCGTCTAGCCAGGTAGATGTGGTGATCGTCAGTTCCGCTTCGCTCAGCAGTTTTTTCTCTAACTGCATCAGAGATTCGGCATTGTTGCCAAAGCCTTCGTGATGGTCCATGCAGTCATAGACCAGTCTACTGTTGGGCAAGGCTGCAGCGACATCTAGCCAGAAAGGATGATCAACCAGTGAAACGATCTGCTTGCAACCCGCCCAAGCCAACACTTCACCAATACTGGCCCGAAGCTGTGAAACAGCGTCAATACTCGGTGCAGACGAGTAAATTACGGGAGCATTTTTTACAAAAAGTTTTACCTGAAACAGTAAATTAGAGGCATCCAACACTTCGACATCAAAACCCGCTTGCTCGTTTTCAAGAAAGTTGGGTGATATATAAAAAACACGTCGGCCAGTGCCCGCCAAAGCAACGGCCAGTTGCTGTGGACGCTGATGACGGAAATGCCAATCGATGACGCCCCAGACGATGTAATCTGGCGTGCTGTCTTCTTTAGGAATTGATTTGATTTGAGGGGCGCTGAACTGGGATACGCTTAACGCACTTCGGCGTAGCGCCTTTATGAATTTTCCAACTACCTTATGGTAGGCAAAACTGGCCATTTTTTTTACTGACACAGGCAATGGCAGCCGATGGTATCGGTAGCGCAGTGATTGCGTTATCCGCAGCCGATCGTCGTTGGTAAGGCCATAACGCGCCAGACGGGCAGCAAACCGCAAAGGCCGAGTGAGTCGCCAAGACCAGCTTTGTTTCATTAAGCTTGCAAGCGCTACCGCGCTGTCGCGCTCCGCTACCGCGCTGTCGCGCTCCGCTACCGCGCTGTCGCGCTCCGCTACCGCGCTGTCGCGCTCCGCTACCGCGCTGTC
>NZ_NCJB01000361.1:0-2180 GCF_002282275.1 Polynucleobacter sp. 39-46-10
TGCCTTGAGTGCTTCAAAGGATGCGGACGGACTATCGGCGGGATAAACGATAAAAGCGTTAGCTGGAGCCCCGTCCATTTCAATAGCACGGGCAATATCCGTAAATCTTCGTCACGGAAACACTTCGTAATTTGGTAGTAGCGATCAAAACCAGCCACCATCAACAATTGTTTAAACAATTGAGGGGACTGTGGCAATGCAAAGAACTGACCATCATGTACACGTGAAGGGACTAGATAGTCACGCGCACCCTCAGGAGTACTCTTGGTCAACATCGGTGTTTCAATATCAATAAAGCCTGCAGCGTCGAAATAGCGACGACATTCCATGGCAACGTTGTAACGCAAACGCAAATTCTTTTGCATTTGAGGGCGCCGTAAATCTAGAACGCGGTGAGTTAAGCGAGTGGTCTCAGATAAATTCTCATCCTCTAATTGGAATGGAGGAGTAATAGACGCATTAAGAATGACCAAGCTATGGCAAAGCACTTCAATCTTGCCACTCACTAAATCATTATTCTCGGTACCAGCTGGACGCGCACGCACCAAGCCTTTGATCTGAATACAAAACTCGTTACGAACCTGCTCAGCTAAAGCGAACATTTCCGGACGATCTGGATCGCATACCACCTGCACAAAACCCTGGTGATCACGTAGGTCAATAAAAATTACGCCACCGTGGTCACGGCGTCGATTTACCCAACCAGACAGGGTAATTTCCTGACCAATGAGTGATTCAGTTACCTGACCGCAGGTATGGCTTCGCATCGACATAACAATTTCCTATAAATCAAAGATGATGGTTTGGCCCAACCGCAGGCAAACCAGTTGAACTGGTGGGAGGAACAGATCCCATTGAAACAATGTGCTTGAGCGCCGCTTCGACACTCATCTCTAATTCAATAGTGTTCGCACGGGGGACAATCATAAAAAATCCAGAAGTCGGATTTGGTGTGGTTGGTAGGAATACGTTGACATAGTCCTCACCCAACTTCGCGGCTACTTCTTTAGCTGGCATACCAGTCTGAAATGCAATCGCCCAAGAATCTGCATGGGGATAACGAATTAATAATGCTTTGCTAAAAGCTTGGCCGCTACCAGAAAATAGTGTGGAGGAGACCTGCTGAACGCTTGAATAAATTGATCGCACAATAGGAATGCGATTCATGAACTGGTGCCATATCTTCAGCCACCATTGCCCTGCAAAACTAATTGCAAGTAATCCAGTAATCATGATGACTGCAACAACGATCAGAATGCCGACACCCGGCAACTCACGGAAATGCCGTAAATCTCCAGCAAACTGATTGGGGAAAATGGTGATAAGGGCTTGCATAACAGAGCCAAAAACACCGTCGAGCAGGCCCAAACCCCATGCAATCACCCAAATGGTGACTGACATTGGTGCCCACACCAGAATGCCTGCGATGAAGTATTTTTTCATTTGCCTATGCTTGAACTTTGCCTAACCTGGCATTTTAGCGGTTTAAGCGCCGGCAGGCGACAGACTAGTAAAGACCAAGGCCGATTATCAGAATCCCAGCCAAAAAACCGCCGGCAAATAGCAAAGCACCCGCCAAGAGGCGATGGGTACGTCTTTCCTGCAATAAAAGGCCTTTTAAGACCTCCAATTCAGCATTTGACTCTCTACGGGGGATGCGTGCCTGCGCCAAACTCTCCGCAATCAAACGCGGCAGGGTCGGCAAGATTTGCGCCCAACTTGGCGCCTCAGCCTTAATGCCGTCAACCAAAGCTCGCCAACCAAGCTGCTGACTGACCCATTTTTCCAAAATTGGCTTTGCAGTCTTCCAGAGGTCTAAGTCTGGATCAAGCTGACGCGCAAGACCTTCAACATTCAATAAGGTCTTCTGAAGCAAAGTGAGTTGCGGCTGAATTTCCACCTTAAATCGTCGGGAAGTTTGGAATAAACGCATCAGCACGATCCCCAAGGAAATTTCTTTCAGTGGGCGATCAAAGTAAGGCTCACAAACAGAACGCACCGCTCCCTCAAGTTCTTCAACACGCGTATTTGCCGGAACCCAACCGGACTCAATATGTAATTCAGCAACGCGACGGTAATCGCGATTAAAGAAGGCGAGGAAATTTAATGCCAAATAACTCTTATCAGACTGGCTCAGCGCGCCAACAATACCGAAATCCAAAGAAATAAATCTACCAAAT
>NZ_NCJB01000362.1:0-2174 GCF_002282275.1 Polynucleobacter sp. 39-46-10
ACCGCCTAAGACTGCAGTCACTATACCAACTGGAATTTCAATCGGTGCAAAGAGAGTGCGTGCAATCAGATCGGAACTCAGTAATAAGATTCCACCACCTAGACAGGAGAATAAAAGCTGTATTCGTTGCCGTCCGCCAGAAAACTTCCTAACTAGATGAGGTGCTGCTAGCCCAACAAAAGCAACCAAGCCAGTCTGTGCAACAGCGCATCCAGTTGCAAGAGCAAGAATGCCAATCAATATCAGACGTAGTTGATCTAATGGCAAACCTAGAGTGCGGGCGGTATTTTCACCGAGTGATAAAGCATCCAGAGCGGGGCTAATGATAAGAGTGATGAGTAAGCAAATCAGCAAAGCAGTTGCCATGATCTCAACGCCAGACCAATTGAGAAGAGTTGTGTTGCCCAGCATAAACGATTGAATGCTTTGAAATAGATCAGGGCGGATAAATGTAAATAATGAGTTCGCTGCACCCAGGATCACGCTGATCACTACCCCAGACAATAAGAGCCGTAAAGAGCTGCGATAACCGCCCGCCAATAGAAGAGAGGCCATCACTCCAAGTAGCGCCCCCAGAAAGGCGCCGCCATTAAGGCCAATAATTTCTAGCCAAGAATTGCCAAGATAGGCAAGGCAGAGAATGCTGCCAACCCCAAGCAAGGCACCCGATGCGCTTCCGAGTAGGTAGGGGTCAGCCAAGGGATTGCGAAATAGGCTCTGTGCAATCCCACCAGCCAGCCCTAATAATGCACCAGCAAAGTAGGCCCCTAATGATCGTGGTAGCCGAATATCAAACAAGACGGTTTGATCAGTTTCTGACATATTCCAACTGGCACCCGTACTTCCGAGCAGAGTACCCATTAGCACTAAAGCTGCACTAAGAATGAGCAGGGCGAATAGCTTGCCTAGAAAATGGTTAGTCTGCATTACCGAGATGATGACATCTTCTCTTGGATGCATTGAGAAATAATCAACGCTGCTTCACCCATGCGTGGGCCGGGACGAACCAAAACATCATTTTGCTCGCTAGTAAATACACAAATTCGATTATTGGAAACCGCTGGAATGGAGTTCCACCCTGGACGTTTCTGAATATCAGCAACAGTTGATTCAGTAAGAAGGATGACATCTGGCTTAGCCTGCACCACAAACTCAGGATTGATCTTCGGAAAAGCCCCTAAAGATTCGGGAATGATATTGATCAAACTTAAGCGTGCAAGAATTTCACCAATAAAAGAAGTGCTACCAGCCGCAAAGGGAGCTGGATTCACTTCAAAGTACACGCGAATATTGTCTGCCTTGTCTGTAAGTTGCTTGCGAGCGCGCATGATTTCTTGTTGTATCTGATTCCAAACACGAGCGCTTTCGGAGGTACCTAATACAAGATCTAGCTTTTGAAGGGCGCGCTCTTCATCTCCCATTGACTTGATATCCAACGCAAAAGTCTTAATGCCCAATCCATTTAACCGGGCAATAACAGGAGACGCCTTCTCAAGCAAAACAACATCCGGCTTGAGTTGCACAATACGCTCAATATTAATATCTCCAATGCCGCCAAGCTTGGGCAAGCCTTGAATCGATTTAGGCCAATTGGAAAAGCGATCAACACCAACCAATGCTGAACACTTTCCTAATGCACAAACAGACTCAGTGAGTGATGGTAGAAGACTGACAACGCGCTGGGGTGGTTTATCAAACACCACAACAACTCCTCGGTCATCTCTAACTGTGAGAGGTTTAGCAAACACTGCCAAAGAGAATGCAAGAAAAAATAATGCAACGCCGATTGTCAGGTAATGAGTCCGAGTTGAGGGTTGCATAAATTTATCCGTGCCAATTAACTGGATTAGAAGTTATATTTAGCACTAAGATAAATTGATCTAGGATCATTTGCGTAATAGTAGTAACTATTTCCGCTACTGTTATTTGGGAACTGAACGTAACCATAACCCCCATAAGTTGAGTACTGTGCATTACCAACATTCTTCACGGTTAAACGAGTTTCCCAATTCCCCATTCTATAGTTCGCATAAATGTCACCTACTGCGTATGACGGCATGACGTTAAGACTGCTGTAGTAGGAGGGGGCGGCATCATAACGCTGATTACTAACGTAATTTACTACACCACCAAGAGACCAATTATTGTTTAGTACGTAAATAGCTCTAGCATTT
>NZ_NCJB01000036.1:0-15831 GCF_002282275.1 Polynucleobacter sp. 39-46-10
ACGTCACCGTGGATGGCCGTTAGCCATCACCCTTCCCTATGGAGTCCGGACTTTCCTCCCCCTCAATAAAGAGGCGGCGATTGCCCAATTGACTCTGCGACTGCAGTCTAACGCAGTCGCAGAAATTTATCTTAAAAACGCAATACGGGGAATCAGGATTGGCTTAAGCCAAAGTCCAAGCAATCGTCTCACCAGCGCGAAGCGGCACAATCGTGGCATCACCCAAAGGAAGTTCCGCTGGAATGCTTTGCGCTTGCTTTACCAAGGTAATTTTCTGGGTATTGCGTGGCAAGGAATAAAAATCTGGGCCAAAGAAACTGGCAAAGCCCTCAAGCTTATCTAGCTTAGCAACACTCTCAAATGCCTCAGCATACAAACCAAGCGCATTGAATGCGCTGTAGCAACCAGCACAACCACAAGCAGCCTCTTTGGCGCCCTTAGCATGGGGGGCACTATCAGTACCTAAGAAAAATCTAGGGCTGCCACTGGTTGCTGCTTCTAGCAAAGCAACACGATGCTCTTCACGCTTGAGAACTGGTAAACAATAATTGTGCGGACGAATCCCGCCAGCAAAAATCGCATTGCGATTCATCAACAAGTGTTGCGGAGTGATAGTGGCAGCTAAACTATTTTTTCCACTAGTTTGCGCATCACGCACATAGTGTGCAGCCTGCTTAGTAGTGATATGTTCGAACACAATCTTGAGTTCAGGAAAATCTTTGCGCAAAGGTTCTAGCACGTGATCAATAAATACCGCCTCGCGATCAAAGATATCAATCTCAAAGCTAGTCACCTCACCATGCACTAACAATGGCATGCCAACAGATTGCATCGCTTCGAGCGCAGCATAGCAACGCTTGATATCACTCACTCCAGCATCGCTATTGGTAGTAGCGCCAGCAGGATAAAGCTTGAATCCGACAATACCAGCAGCTTTTGCTTTGCGCACTTCATCTGCCGAAGTGTTATCGGTGAGATACAAAGTCATTAATGGAGTAAAGCTAGTCACGCCCAGAGATTGAAGATTTGCTTCAATCCGCTCTCGATAGGCATTTGCTAAATCAACTGTAGTCACTGGTGGCTTCAAGTTTGGCATGATGATGGCGCGCGCAAATTGACTCGCAGTATCTGCCAATACATCTTTCATGACTTCACCATCACGAATATGCAGATGCCAATCATCTGGCTGAATCAGTTGAATTTGTGTTGAGCTATTAGTCATAATTATTTATCAAGCAAGATGATGCGGAAATCATTCACATTCGTCAGTGTAGGGCCAGTTTCCACCAAAGCATCTAATTGCGCAAAAAAACCATAGCAATCGTGCTGCTCTAGGTACTGTGAAAGGATCAAGCCTTGCTTATTGGCAGCCTGGCGAATCTCGGGGGTAAACCACGCACCGGCATTCCTTTCATTGCCATCGATACCATCGGTATCTGCAGCCAAAGCGGAAATATTGAGTAAGTCTGTCGAGGCCGCAAAAAGTGACAGTAAATATTCGCTACAGCGACCACCGCGACCTTTTATTCCATTAGGAATGGTGACAGTACACTCACCACCCGAGATGAAGGCAATGGGTTTACTAGTCTTAGCCAGCAGATGCTGACGTGCTAAGGCTGCCTGCTCGATACCCACATCCCGAGCCTCACCAGTAATGGTGTCACCCAAAATCACTGGCTCGTAACCTTGTGTACGAACACAATCAGCCGCGGCCTCAAGACTCTTATAAGCAGTAGCAATCACATGATTGTTTACTAGAGTATTTTGTAAATCAGCTTCCTTTAGGGTCTCTGGAACCTCACCAGCAACACCGCACTGCAAGTGAGATAAAACAGATCTCGGAATAGAGTCTGGACCCAAATCATGTTTAGTCAAAATATTCAGAGCATCTTGATAAGTCGAATAATCTGGGGCACAAGGTCCACTGGCAATATCTGCAGGAGCATCTCCCGTAACATCAGAAATCAGCAAAGCCTCAACTCGTGCACCTCGTGCAATCGCCAGTCTTGCTAAATTGCCACCCAGAATTGCTGACAAATGTTTACGTACGACATTCATCTCTTCAATCGGCGCGCCAGAACGCAAGAGTGCTTCAGTCGTCTTACGCATATCGTCAATGCTGATGCCGGCTTGAGGAAAGGTGAGCAAACTAGACCCGCCCCCTGAAATCAACGCAATCAGAATATCGCCTTGATTCAACTCACTTACTAGGCGGTAGATTTCTTTGGCGCCATCCATGCCTGCTTGATCTGGCACAGGGTGGCCCGCTTCAATAATTTGGATATCACTGGTTGGAGAGTGGTGCCCGTATCGGGTCAACACTACACCCTCAAAAATTGCATTAGGCCAATGGCTCTTTGCATAAGACTCTAATGCAGTTGCCATAGACGCACTCGCCTTGCCTGCACCCACCACTAAACACCTGCCACTAGGCTCTGAACCTGGTGGAAAGATCTTGCTGAGATATTCAGGGATGATTTTCTTTGGGTCAGCAACTGCTAATGCGGCAGCAAAGGCATTTTTGAGAATGGTTTCTTGCTTGCTCATACAGATATTCTAATCAAGAGTACTTCGCTCTTGCATCTGCCACATCTCAGTATATCGACCATTGGCAGACAGTAACTCAGCATGTGTTCCACGCTCAATAATCTGGCCACGATCCATTACTAAGATTTGATCCGCATGAACAATGGTAGAAAGTCTGTGGGCAATGATCAAAGTTGTACGGTTTTTCGCGAGGCCAAGTAGTTCCTCCTGAAAGGCTCGCTCCGTTTTGGAGTCAAGCGCCGATGTTGCCTCATCAAAAATGAGCATCGCTGGCTTTTTAAGCAAAGTGCGCGCAATCGCCACACGTTGCTTCTCGCCACCTGACAACTTCAAGCCACGCTCACCTACTTGGGTGTCATAACCATCTGGAAGATGTTTGATAAAACGATCGATCTGCGCAGCTCTAGCAGCCTCATGCACTTCTTCAATCGACGCATTGGGATTGCCATATGCAATGTTGTAACCAATCGTGTCATTAAACAGCACTGTATCTTGTGGAACGATGCCAATCGCCTTACGCAAGCTGGATTGAGTGACATCCACAATATTTTGATCATCAATCAAAATTTTTCCGGATTGAACGTCATAAAAACGAAACAGCAAACGAGCCAAAGTGCTCTTACCCGCACCGCTCTGACCCACCACTGCAGTAATCGTTCCCGCCGGGATTTTAAAACTCACGTCTTTCAGAATCTCACGCTTAGCATCGTAATGAAAAGAGACATTCTCAAAACGAACATCAGGTCCACGACCTTGATTGCTAATAATTAAAGACTTCGCATTAGGCGCATCAGCAATCTCCTTCTCCGTATTGAGGAGCGAGAACATACGGTCCATATCGGTCAGAGCCTGCTTAATCTCGCGATAGATCACCCCTAAGAAATTCAATGGAATATACAACTGAATCATCAGGGTATTAACCAAAACTAAATCACCCAAGGTCATGGATCCATCAATCACACCTAAGGTCGCACGCCAAAGTATGAGAACTAAACCGACCGCAATAATAGTTTGCTGCCCAAAATTCAGAACCGCTAAGGATTTCTGGGATTTAACGGCAGCAGCTTGATAGCGCACCAAATTTTGGTCGTAGCGACTGGCTTCAAAAGCCTCATTACTAAAATACTTTACGGTTTCAAAATTGAGGAGGGAGTCAATCGCCTTCTGATTGGCCTTGGAATCCATGTCATTCATGGTGCGGCGGAAATGGGTGCGCCATTCAGTCACTACCACTGTGAAAACTATATAAAGGACTAAGGCAACCAGTGTAATAGCAGCAAACCAAATATCGTATGCATAAGCTAAGAATCCAAGCACCAAACAAAATTCAATGAGGGTTGGCAGGATGCTGTACAGGGAATAGGAAATTAGCGACTGAATACCACGGGTACCGCGCTCAATGTCTCTACTAACTCCGCCGGTCTGACGAGCCAAATGAAAACTCAGCGCTAAAGAATGTAAATGTTCAAAAACTTGAAGGGCTACTTTACGCACCGCATTTTGGGTGACGCGCGCAAAAAGGGATTCACGCAACTCAGTAAAAATTGAGGCAGAGATTCTTAAAAGGCCATAGGCCAGTATCAATCCAGCGGGGACTACTAACAAGACCTGTGGAGAATCTGCCTTGATATTGAGAGTATCAATTAATTGCTTCATCAAAATCGGAATACCGAGGTTGGTAACCTTAGCAGCCACTAAGCATGTCAGAGCAATCGCTACCCTAATCTTATATTCCAGTAGATAGGGAAGTAAATCGCGAATGACCTTCCAATCACTACCCTGTGAAGGATTGGAAGCCGCTGCCGAATGGTGATGCCCTGATGAATGTCTCATCGCTCTATCTTAGTCACTTCTGCACTAAGGCGCAGAGAACAATTGCAGAATGGCCTCACCATTGCTGGGAGAAAAACATTGAGTAGCAGCCTCTGCAAATGGCAGCCATTGATAAGCGACATGCTCCCTAGGAGCTAATTGGACCTGAGTAACATCTGGCACCAGCAGTGAAAACCAATTCTCGGTATTTCTAGTCACCCCAGGGGCATAGCGAAGACGCCACTGTGGATAAATCTCGTACTCGATTTGATGGTGCATATCTTGCAAAGAGTTTGCCGGTAGTGATTTGACATCGATGCCAGTTTCTTCAAGCACCTCACGTGCAGCAGCCACATTGAGATCTTCATCAAGAGAATCCACGCTACCTGTCACAGATTGCCAGAAGTTGGTTTTATCAGCCCGCTCTATTAGCAAGACCTCCCCATTCGATTTGTAAATAACAACTAAAACCGAAATGGGGATTTTCAAGATACTTTAAATACTTTCTTACTTAAGCGGCTGGAGTAGCTTGGCGCAAGCGGATATGCAGTTCTTTTAGCTGACGCTCATCTACTGGGCTAGGAGCCTGAGTGAGCAAGCACTGTGCACGTTGCGTTTTAGGGAAGGCGATCACATCACGAATAGACTCAGCACCAGTCATCATGGTGACGATACGATCCAAACCAAACGCAATACCACCATGCGGAGGCGCGCCATATTGCAGGGCATCTAATAAGAATCCAAACTTAGCCTGCGCTTCTTCAGCACCAATCTTCAATGCACGGAATACTTGACTCTGAACCACCTCTTGGTGAATACGGACTGATCCGCCACCAATCTCACTACCATTTAAAACCATGTCATAGGCTTTAGCTAAGCACTTACCTGGATTCGACTCAAGATACTGCATGTGTTCATCTTTAGGGCTTGTGAACGGATGGTGACATGCAACCCAACGGGCGTTGTCTTCATCGTACTCAAACATTGGGAAATCCACTACCCATAATGGCTTCCAAGCTTCGGTGGAAAGACCATGCTCTTTACCCCAAGCGGAGTGGCCAATCTTCAGGCGCAAACCACCGATAGCATCATTGACTACTTTTTCTTTATCAGCACCGAAGAAAATAATGTCCCCATCTTTAGCGCCAGTGCGCTTCAAGATGCCTTCAATAGCAGCATCATGCAAGTTCTTCACGATTGGTGATTGCAAGCCGTTACGACCTTCGGCAACTGAGTTCACTTTGATCCATGCTAAACCTTTGGCACCATAAATCGCCACAAATTGTGTGTAATCATCAATTTCACTACGACTAATCTCAGCACCACCAGGTACGCACAAACCAACTACGCGGCCACCCTCTTGGTTTGCTGCACCAGAGAACACTTTGAAATCGACATCCTTCATTAAGTCAGTCAATTCAGTAAATTCAAAATTCACACGCAGGTCTGGCTTGTCTGAACCAAAGCGCGCCATACCTTCTGAATAAGGCATTGTTGGGAATGGGTTTGGCAACTCGACATTCATCGTGGTTTTGAAAATATGACGGATCATGTTTTCAAATAACTCACGAATTTCTAATTCATCTAAGAAGGCTGTTTCACAGTCGATCTGAGTAAATTCAGGCTGACGATCAGCACGCAAATCTTCATCACGGAAACACTTGGTAATTTGGTAGTAACGATCAAAGCCAGCCACCATCAGTAACTGTTTAAACAACTGAGGAGACTGTGGCAAAGCAAAGAACTGGCCATCATGAACGCGTGAAGGAACTAAATAGTCGCGAGCACCTTCAGGAGTGCTCTTAGTCAACATGGGTGTTTCAATATCGATGAAGCCTGCAGCATCTAAGTAGCGACGGCATTCCATGGCCACGTTGTAACGCAAGCGCAAATTCTTTTGCATTTGCGGGCGACGCAAATCCAGAACGCGATGGGTTAAGCGAGTGGTCTCAGATAAATTCTCATCTTCCAATTGGAATGGAGGCGTAATCGACGCATTCAAAATAACCAGGCTATGGCAAAGCACTTCAATCTTGCCGCTGACCAAATCATTGTTCTCAGTACCAGCTGGACGCGCACGCACCAAACCTTTAATCTGAATACAAAACTCATTACGAACCTGCTCAGCCAATGCAAACATCTCTGGGCGATCTGGATCGCACACTACTTGCACAAAACCTTGATGATCACGTAGGTCAATAAAAATCACGCCACCGTGGTCACGGCGACGATTCACCCAACCCGAGAGAGTAATTTCTTGACCAATAAGTGATTCAGTTACCTGACCGCAGGTATGGCTTCGCATCGACATAACAATTTCCTATAAATCAAAGATGATGGTTTGACCTAATAGCGGTCAAACCAGTTGAACTAGTTGGGGGAACCGATCCCATTGAAACAATATGCTTGAGCGCCTCTTCAACACTCATCTCCAATTCAATGGTGTGCGCACGTGGGACGATCATAAAAAATCCAGAAGTTGGATTTGGCGTGGTTGGTAGAAATACGTTGACGTAGTCCTCACCCAGCTTCGCAGCAACTTCTATTGCTGGCATGCCAGTCTGAAATGCAATCGCCCAAGAATCTGCATGGGGATAGCGAATTAATAATGCTTTGCTAAAAGCTTGTCCGCTTCCAGAAAATAAGGTCGAAGATACTTGCTGCACACTGGAATAAATGGATCGAACGATTGGAATGCGGTTCATAAACCGATTCCACACCTTCATCCACCACTGACCTGCAAAACTGATTGCAAGTAGCCCAGTAATCATGATGACTGAAACAACAATCAGAATACCTACACCCGGCAATTCACGGAAATGCTGCAAATCACCAGCAAACTGATTGGGGAATACAGCAATAATGGCGTGCATTACAGAGCCAAAAACACCGTCAAGCAAGCCAAGACCCCATGCAATCACCCAAATGGTGATTGACATCGGTGCCCACACCAGAATGCCTGCGATAAAGTATTTTTTCATGTGCCTATGCTTGCGCTTTGCCTAACCTGGCATTTTAGCGGTTTAAGCGCTGGTAGGCGACAGACTAGTAAAGACCGAGGCCGATTATCAGAATCCCAGCCAAAAAGCCCCCTGCAAACAGCAGAGCACCCACCAAAAGGCGATGCGTGCGTCTTTCCTGCAATAAAAGGCCTTTTAAGACCTCTAATTCAAGATTTTGATCCTTTTGTGGAGCGCGCCCTTGAGCCAAACTCTCTGCAATTAGGCGGGGTAAGGTTGGCAATATCTGCGCCCAGCTAGGAGCTTCAGTCTTAATACCATCGACCAAAGCCCTCCAGCCCAACTGCTGACTGATCCATTTTTCTAAAATTGGCTTGGCAGTTTTCCAGAGATCTAGATCTGGATCGAGCTGACGAGCAAGCCCCTCAACATTCAACAAAGTCTTCTGAAGCAAAGTGAGTTGCGGCTGAATTTCCACCTTAAAGCGGCGTGAAGTTTGGAATAAACGCATTAATACAATACCCAGGGAGATCTCTTTTAGAGGGCGATCAAAGTAAGGCTCACAAACAGATCGAACCGCACCTTCAAGTTCCTCAACTCGCGTATTAGCAGGAACCCAACCAGACTCGATATGCAGTTCAGCAACACGACGGTAATCGCGATTAAAGAAAGCCAGGAAATTTAATGCCAGATAACTTTTATCAGACTGACTCAATGCACCAACAATACCGAAATCCAAAGAGATAAATCGGCCAAATGTTTCTGGCTCAAGACTGATCATAATGTTGCCAGGATGCATGTCCGCATGAAAGAACCCATGCTCAAATACTTGGGTAAAGAATATTTCTACTCCATCTGCAGCAAGCTTTTTGAAGTCAACACCAGCAGCACGCAATTCCGCAGTGCGCCCAATCGAAATGCCATCCATCTTTTCCATCACGATGACATTGGTATGACACAAATCCCAATACATCTCAGGAATCATTAATTTTTTAGAGTCTACAAAATAGCGGCGTAACTGACTTGCATTTGCTGCCTCACGCATGAGATCCAATTCATCATGTAAGTGAGTATCAAATTCAGCAACGTTTTCACGCGGCTTTAAGCGGCGTCCGTCCTCAGACAATCTCTCAATAATTTTTGCCAGGTCGTACAGCAAAGCAAGATCACCATCAATGATTGGCAAAATACCTGGGCGCAAAACTTTGACTGCGACTGGGCGACCTTCCCACTCTGGATGCTTCTGGGTCCCACGCAATAAAGCAAAGTGTACTTGGGCTACAGAGGCACTGGCTACGGGGGTTGCATCGAAACTGATAAAGACTTCTTCGATTGACTGCCCCAGCGCCTGCTCAATCAATCGACAGGATTCATCATTTGAAAATGGCGGAACCTGGTCTTGTAACTTCGCTAATTCATTAGAAATATCTTCTGGCAATAAATCACGTCGAGTAGAAAGTACTTGTCCGAATTTCACAAAGATTGGACCCAGCGCTTCTAGTGTTAAACGAATACGCTCACCCCTAGGTAAAGACTGGCCTGGAGAGGTCCAACAAATGACGGTCAACACACTGCGACGAATACCGGGCTTTAAAATATCGCGTAGCAATGGCAACATGCCGTAGCGCCATGCGGTGAAGAAAATAAAAGATAGACGAGCTAGACGACGCACAATGAATTAACCTTTTCGCTCTAAAAGTTGGATGCGTTTTTCTATACGATCAACCGAATCACGCAATGCGCTCAACTCATTCTTACGAATTAAAAAATCTCGTTTATTCAACAGTACTTTTCTTTCTTCACTGACGTACTCAATGACATTTTCAAGTAGATCAGTAGCTGCCGATCTTCCAGCAGAAACCCATTTCTTACCTTGGCGCACCGCAAAATTAGCAGGCGCATCTCCAATGAAACGCGCTAGATCCTCTTCATACTCCCAGCGAATTTGGCCCGCTAGGCGACCCAATAATTGCGCCAAGTCAGCATCACCAGTAATTCTGACTGACTTCATTGCCTGCTCTCGCAAATTACCCGGACCGCCAGCTAAAGTACTTAGTACCTCAGGAGAGACTTCCAACTCAAGAGTTGGAGCATTAATATTGGTTACGGCAACCAAAGAACCCTCGGACGCTATCTCAAAACACATGTTACCGATTGGCAAGCCTAGCAAAATCACTTTGCCAGCATGACGAGCCAATTCTGCCATAGCCCATGGCTCTGCCCGAAGGACATGATTGATTCCTCGACAAGCAGCTGAGGCTGCAATAGGGTGAGTGACAGGAGAAGCGGTGGTCATAAGTGTAAAAAACCCGCACAAGTGCGGGCTTTCAGTGGAAAGTACCTCAAGCTTAAACTAACTGAGAAATACCCGCCAGTACCCAGCCCCCCGGACCGTTTACCGGCTTGCTTAGGTTCCAAATTTCAGAGAAGTTATTTGCCTGTGCGCCTGCTTGCTCACGAATCATGCCTGTGAACTGCACGCTACAGTAATAAACATTGTCAGTTGTCTCAATGCCAAGCAGTTGCGCATTGAGCGTAACCACGTCAGTTTGATTGGAACTATCAGCGCGACCAGATAAGTCTTGTTCGATAGTCGCAAACATCTCTGGCGTTGTGTATTCACGCAGGGCAGATAAATCGCCCTGATCCCAAGCCTTTTGAAGGGTTGAGAAATATTGCTTCGCGTTATCCAAGAATGCATATTCATCAAATCCTGGCGGCAACGTTGATTGCAAGGGTGCAGGCTCAGCAGCAACACCGCCAAATGCATTTGCAGCTGGTGTAAATGCAGGCTCCTGTCTAGGGGCTTGATCCATATTGGCGCGCTGCATTCCTTGCGAGGTGACTTGAGGACCTTTGTTGGCGCCAGATAAGGCAGGCATCATTCTTCTCATCACAAACATGATGCCAAAGCCTGCTAAAACAGCAATCAACAATCCAGTAATTAATGAGGATGCTGCTTCACCCAAACCAAAATGAGATAAGAGATAACCAATGCCCAGTCCAGCAGCAAGACCGCCTAGGATTCCACCCATACCGCCAAAACGACTAGGTGTTGGCGCTTTAGGGGCTGCTGCCGGTGTAGCTGGTTGCGCCTGTTGAGTTGGCTTTTGTACAGGAGCAGCTTGTTTTTGCATTGGCGCACTTGGTGCCTTACCAATACTTCTACCACCGCCTAAACGGGCAGCATCAGCATGACCAACAGTGGCAAATATTAAGCTAACACTTAATAAAACTGCTTTGAAAAAATGCTTATTCATCTTTTTATCTCCTATGGAACCACTTTAATTCTGGACTGCTAGAAACTACAAATTCACTAGTATTTAATACCAATATGAAGAGCAACAATACCACCAGTCATTCTATGGGTATCCACTTCATCAAAACCGACCCCCAACATGATTTCCTTGAGGGTTTGCGCATCTGGATGCATACGAATGGATTCAGCTAAATAACGGTAGCTCTCGGAATCTTTGGCAATTTTTTCACCTAACCAGGGCAATACCTTGAATGAGTAAGTGTCATAAACCGGTTGTAAAAATGCATCCGGCTTAGAGAACTCCAACACCAACACTCGACCACCTGGCTTAATCACACGCAACATCTCTTTTAAGGCAACATCTTTGTGAGTCATATTGCGCAGACCAAATGCCACCGTCACGACATCAAAGTGATTTGCAGGAAAGGGAATTTTTTCTGCATCAAACTGAACGCAGGGCAAAGCCAAGCCTTGATCTAGTAGGCGGTCACGACCAACACCCAACATGGATGCGTTAATGTCACTTAACCATACTTGAGCTTCCGAGTTATGACCCCAAGCAGCTGCACGCGCAAAGGCAGCAGCCAAGTCACCCGTACCACCGGCAATATCTAATACTTTTTGGCCGGGGCGAACTTGAGCGCGAGCAATGGTCACCTTCTTCCACAAGCGATGGAGGCCAAATGACATCAAGTCATTCATGACATCATATTTGCTAGCTACAGAATGAAATACCTCTGCGACCTTACCTGCTTTTTCTGCTTCATCAACGCTTTGGTATCCAAAGTGAGTCTTACTCATATTCTTCGCTTTATCTAATTGAATGCTCAATGACTACCGCAGGCTTTACCGCCAGCAACACTCATTGGAGCATCGCGGTCTAGGCCAGCAGCAGCCAATTTATCCAAATGCTCTTTCCACAAGGCTTCGTGGTTCTCGCATAAAAATTGTAGGTAATCCCAAGAGTACAAACCAGAATCATGCCCATCCGAGAAAGAAGGCTTTAGTGCGTAATGGCCTACCGGCTCAATATTAGCGATGAGCACCTCACGCTTGCCGGTTTGTAAGGTCTCTTGCCCAGGGCCATGACCCTGGACTTCAGCAGAAGGAGATACCACTCTTAAGAATTCAAAAGGTAGGCGGTAGGTATTGCCATTCTCATAAGCGAGTTCCAAAACTTTTGACTGCTGATGTACTACAACATTAGTTGGAATCATTAAACCAATACCCTCTCGATACCACCTTGATTTGCCTTAGCTACATAGTCTTGCATCCAATCAGGGCCCAATAATTTTTGCGCCATTTCAACCACGATGTAATCTGCAGTCGTATCACTATCAGCATCAAATCGAGTAAGGCCTTGCAGGCAGGATGGGCAACTTGTTAGCACTTTGACATCGCCAGTGAAATCATCTTTACGTAATTCATTGGCAGCCTTCTCCATTTCAATCTGCTTGCGGAAGCGGATTTGCGTAGAAATGTCAGGTCGCGATACCGCAAGAGTTCCCGCCTCACCGCAGCAACGATCATTCTTCTGAATAGCTTGACCATCTTCTAATTGAATGAGCTCATTCACCGTCTTGAGTGGATCTTGCAACTTCATTGGAGAGTGGCATGGATCGTGGTACATGTATTTCACGCCAGTCACATTTGAAAGCTTGACGCCCTTCTCAAGTAAATACTCATGAATATCCACAATACGGCAGCCTGGGAAAATCTGCTCAAACTGATAACCCGCTAACTGGTCATAGCAAGTACCGCATGAAACTACGACAGTTTTGATATCCAAGTAATTCAGTGTATTGGCAACGCGATGAAAGAGAACGCGATTGTCTGTAATCATCTTCTCCGCTTTATCAAAGTCACCATTACCGCGCTGTGGGTAACCACAACATAAGTAGCCCGGCGGCAATACGGTCTGTACACCCACATTCCACAGCATTGCTTGCGTAGCTAAGCCTACCTGCGAGAACAAACGCTCAGAGCCGCAACCCGGGAAATAAAATACTGCCTCTGTATCGGCAGAGGTTGTTTTTGGATCCCGAATAATTGGAACATAATCCGCGTCTTCAATATCCAAAAGTGCACGCGCAGTTTTCTTCGGTAAGTTGCCAGGCATCTTCTTATTAACAAAAAAGATGACCTGCTCTTTTATGGTCGGCTTAGTGACGGTTGCAGGAGGGTGCGCAGTTTGCTTGCGTGCCAACTTACGGAACACATCATTACCCAAGCGCTGAAGCTTATAACCCCAACCAATCATGGTCTTACGAGCCAACTTGATTGTGTCTGGATCGGTAGCATTCAAGAAGAGCATGGATGCTGCTGTTCCAGGATTAAAGCGCTGCTGACCCATCTTGCGCAACAAGTTACGCATGTTCATGGTGACATCACCAAAATCAATTTTGACTGGGCATGGCGTCAAACACTTGTGACATACAGTGCAATGTGCTGCGACGTCATCAAACATTTCCCAATGACGAATCGATACACCACGACGCGTTTGCTCTTCGTATAAGAAGGCTTCTATCAGCAACGAGGTTGCCAAAATTTTGTCACGCGGGCTATAAAGCAAATTAGCGCGAGGCACATGTGTAGAGCAGACCGGCTTGCACTTACCGCAACGTAAACAATCTTTCACGCTATCCGCAATCGCACCGATATCACTCTGCTGCATGATGAGGGACTCATGACCCATCAAGCCAAAGCTCGGGGTGTAAGCAATGCTGAGATCCGCATGCGGCATTAATTTGCCCTTATTGAAGCGGCCCTCAGGATCTACGCGCATTTTGTAAGCACGGAAATCTTTGAGCTCTTCCTCAGTCAAATATTCAAGCTTCGTAATACCAATGCCATGCTCACCAGAAATAACACCATCTAGTGAGCGAGCTAATTTCATAATCCGGTCGACTGCACGATGTGCATCTTGCAACATCTCGTAATCATCTGAATTCACTGGAATATTGGTATGCACATTACCGTCACCAGCATGCATATGCAGCGCTACAAACACACGCTTACGTAAGATATTTTTATGGATCGCTTCTAGCTCATTGATGATGGGCTCGAATGCTAGGCCGCCAAAAATGATTCTGAGCTCAGCACGAACTTCCGTCTTCCATGAAGCTCTCAAACTGTAATTCTGCAGATCCGGGAAATACGTATCCATCCGCGTAAGCCAGTCTGACCAACGCGCCCGTACCTTAGTAATCAGCTCTAGCGCTTGCTGGACACGATCACCTAAGATTTCAGCACTAGGGATCTCATAGTCTTCGTCATTCTTACCAAGCGGCAACGCGCTCTTTGTCAAAAATACTTCGAGGCCATCTAAAACTTGTAATTTGTTTTTAAGAGAGAGTTCGATATTGATACGCTCAATACCTTCGGTGTACTCACCCATACGCGGCAATGGAATGACTACGTCTTCATTAATCTTAAAAGCATTGGTATGTCGAGCAATTGCAGCAGTACGAGCACGATCTAACCAAAACTTCTTGCGCGCCTCAGCGCTAACCGCTACAAAGCCTTCGCCTACACGATTGTTGGCCATACGGACAACTTCACTGGTCGCAGCGGCTACGGCCTCTTCATCATCACCAGCGATATCCCCAATCAACACCATCTTTGGCAAAGCATTACGTTTGGACTTAGTGGAATAACCAACTGCCCTCAAATAGCGATCATCCAAATGCTCTAAACCAGCAAGGATTGGTCCACCATTCTTGCTCAAGCCATCAAGGTAAGCTTTGATTTCTACAATGCTTGGAATGGCCTCTTGCGCTTGGCCAAAAAACTCCAGGCAAACCGTGCGCATGAATTTAGGCATGCGATGCAAAATCCAAGTAGCGCTCGTAATTAATCCATCGCAACCTTCTTTTTGAACGCCAGGTAAGCCTGATAAAAACTTATCAGTCACATCCTTACCCAAGCCCTCTTTACGGAAGCTCTTACCTTCCACTTCCAAGGTTTCTGTTTTGAGAATGCGTTCGCCTGGCTCACTCAAGCCATCAGACCAAGTCAGTTGAAATAGTACTTTTTCTACAACGTGAATTTTTCCAAGATTGTGATCGAGACGTTCGACATCAAGCCAATTACCCTCTGGATCGACCATGCGCCAGCTGGCTAAGTTATCGAGTGCAGTGCCCCACAAGACCGCCTTCTTACCACCAGCGTTCATGGCAATATTGCCACCAATACAACTTGCATCAGCTGAAGTAGGGTCGACTGCAAAGACCAACCCAGCACGCTCTGCAGCATCTGAAACTCTCCGGGTTACAACACCAGCGCCGGTAAAGATCGTAGATACTTCATGATCAACACCCGGCAAACGTTTGAGCTGGACGGCATCGATTTGCTCAAGCTTCTCAGTATTAATTACTGCTGACATAGCGTAGAGAGGAATTGCGCCACCGGTATAACCCGTGCCACCTCCACGCGGAATAATAGTTAAGCCTAATTCAACACAAGCCTTAACCAGGCCGGGAATCTCAGATTCGTAATCCGGCTTAAGAACAACCAGCGGAAACTCAACACGCCAGTCCGTAGCATCAGTCACATGTGCCGCACGTGAGACGCCATCAAAACAAATATTGTCAGCAGCAGTAATGCGACCAAGTTCCTTACGGGCGCGCTTACGAATTTCTGCAACCACTTTAAAGCCCTGTTCGAAACTTTCAACCGCGCGATGTGCAGCTTCTAATAAAACCTGAACCTGTTCAGCAGATTCGCCGCTAGATCTCTTCTTCACTTCGCCAAGACGGTGCCATAAAGCGTCAATTAACAATTGACGGCGATTAGCGCTATCCAATAAGTCATCTTGCAAGAAGGGATTACGTTGAACAACCCAGATATCACCCAAAACCTCGAACAACATGCGAGCTGATCGGCCAGTACGGCGAACGCCACGTAAGTCATTCAGAACGCGCCAGGACTCCTCACCCAACAGGCGAATAACGATTTCACGATCGGAAAAGGAGGTGTAGTTGTAGGGAATTTCGCGAAGGCGGGGTGAACCCGCTTCGGCATCCAACAACTGGTTCAAAGCTAATGGAGCGTTCATAGCGTCATATTTGATAAATATGCATTTTAATTGAGGGATCTTGATATTGGCAGGAAACCAAGAAAGATGTTGATCTAAGGCGATAAACCCTTGCAAATCTAAGGGCTTAGAGCCCATTCATGGTACGCTCATCGCATGGCAACGAACTATTTAAAGAAAATTTTATCGGCCCGAGTCTACGATGTGGCCAGGGAAAC
>NZ_NCJB01000363.1:0-2158 GCF_002282275.1 Polynucleobacter sp. 39-46-10
AGAATGGGTTTAACGTCGCACGTGCCTTGGTTGGTACGGAGGGGACTTGCGCACTGACTCTAGCCGCAAAAGTGCGCTTGGTAAAGAGCCCAGCAAAACGGGTAGTTCTCGTTTTGGGTTTTGATGATATTTATGTGGCAGGTGATGCCGTACCTGAATACCAATCCTTCAATCCTATTGCGATTGAAGGATTAGATTACAAAATTATTCGTGGCTTACAAGAGCGCAATTTAGCTAAAGCGGAGATTGATTTGCTTCCCCCTGGCAACGCTTGGGTAGTTGTAGAGTTCGGAGATGACACTATCGAAGGTGCTATTGCTCAGGCTCAAAAGGCGGAAGAATATTTCAAGACAAGAACGAAGGGTCCAAAGCCATCTACATGGTTAGAGCCTGACCCACTAGTGCAGAAACGTATTTGGTCAATTCGGGAAAATGGTGCCTCAGCTACTCACTTATCGATCGACCCGAACTCGCCTGACCCAGTTGTTGGCTGGGAAGATGCCGCAGTTGATCCAGCGCGTTTGGGTGAGTACCTTCGCGCTTTCCAGAAACTAGTAGATTCTTATGAATATCAGACTTCGCTCTATGGTCACTTTGGCGACGGATGTATTCATGCGCGCATTACTTTTAACTTACGCTCTGCAGAAGGCGTTGCTAAATTTAGATCGTTCATTCGGGATGCGGCAACCTTAGTTGTGGAGTTTGGTGGCTCACTCACTGGTGAGCATGGTGATGGCCAAGCTAGGGCAGAATTTCTCCCCATCATGTTTGGCGAAGAATTAATGGGCGCAATGCATGAGTTCAAACGCATCTGGGACCCGCAAAACAAACTTAATCCAGGAAAAGTGGTTCATCCCTATCGCGTAGATGAAAACCTGCGCATGGGCCCAGAGTACAAAGTGGTCAATATCAAAACACGTTTAAATTTCTTGAGCCAAGAAGGCAATGGATTCCAGAGAGCAGTTGAGCGTTGTGTTGGTATGGGTAAATGCCGTAGCGAAAAAATCGGCACGATGTGTCCAAGCTACCGCGCCACTAAGGAAGAACGCTTTTCTACTCGTGGACGCTCACGCCTATTCTGGGAAATGCTCCAGGGTGAAGTAATTAAGGATGGCTGGAAGAGTGAAGAGCTCAAAGAAGCTCTGGACACTTGCCTCTCATGCAAGGGTTGCAAGAGCGATTGCCCAGCACACGTCGATATGGCTTCATACAAAGCCGAGTTCTTATCCCATTATCACGAGACCAATAGCAGGCCTCGTCAGGCTTTAACCATGGGTCGTATTGGTGATTGGGCGCCCCTAGCCAGCAAGTTCTCCTGGTTGATGAATGGTGTTATGCAAACGCCACTACTTTCTAGTATTGCTAAGTGGCTTGGTGGCGTAGCGCAAGAGCGTAGCCTGCCGAAGTTTGCAAACCAATCTTTCAGAAAGCAATTCAAGTCAACAAAGCATGCAGGTGTGGGACAGAAGAAAGTCATTCTCTGGGTGGATACTTTCTGCGAGCACTTTCATCCTGAGGTTGCAAATGCTGCGGTTGAGGTGCTGGCACATGCGGGCTTTGAGGCAACACTACCAAAGACGCCTCTATGCTGCGGCCGACCTTTGTACGACTTTGGTTATCTAGATCTCGCTAAGCAAAAGCTCGAGAAGATTTTGGATGCGATCGGCAGTGAAATTCAATCCAATCCAAGTGCGCCGATTGCAGTGGTAGGTCTTGAGCCAGGCTGTATGTCGGTATTTAAGGATGAGCTATTAAAGTTCTTCCCGAACGATCCAAGGGCGAAACTCTTGGCATCGAGCACCTACCTGCTGGGAGATTTTCTGCACGAGCAGGGCTACACGCCACCACCCTTAGACTGTAACATCTTGGTTCACTCACATTGCCATCAGAAGTCTTTATTTGGTACCAAAGGCGATGTAGCTCTATTGGCTGCTTTGGGTGCCAAGGCTAATTACATTGATAGCGGTTGCTGTGGCATGGCAGGTTCATTTGGATTCAATCCAGAGCATGTTGAAATATCCAAAGCAGTAGGTGAGCTGGTATTGCTGCCCGCTATTCGAGCTACTGATCTAGAAACTATCATTCTGACCAATGGCTTTAGTTGTCGAGAGCAGATTGAGCAAGAGACCGGTCGCAAGGTAAAGCATCTAGCTGAGTT
>NZ_NCJB01000037.1:0-15800 GCF_002282275.1 Polynucleobacter sp. 39-46-10
AAGGCAAAACATAGGCATTTGCTACATCGTTACTTTGTTGCTGTTGGTTGGACATAAAATACTCTCTAAAGATAAGGAAACTGGTCGAGCGGCCGAATAAAATACGGCATACTTCATTAACTACATATTGTAGTGCTGACCACGACTTTTAGGCCAACCTCATGTCTACCCAAACCCGTATTGTTTTTATCGTTTCTGATGGCACTGGAATTACCGCCGAGAACTTCAGTCAGTCGATTTTGGCTCAATTTGAGGCCACTTTTAAGCATATTCGGGTGCCTTTTGTAGATAGTCCTGAAAAAGCCCATGACGCCGTTTCTAGCATCAACCAGGCGGCCTCTAAATATGGGGTAAAACCCATAGTTTTCACCACTTTGGTGAATCCCGAGCTCAACAAGATTGTCGGTAAGGCTAATGGCTTGATTCTGGATATGTTCCAGACTTTTGTAGCACCCTTGGAGCAAGCCCTAGGTGTCAAATCGACCCATGCCATGAACCGCCTGCACCACAATGCGGATACCGAAGCCTATAAAAACCGGATTGAGGCTATTAACTACTCCCTAGCCCACGATGATGGGCAGTCAAACCGCAACCTGGCGGAAGCTGATGTCATTTTGGTTGGTATCTCCCGAGTGGGTAAAACGCCAACCAGTCTTTACTTGGCAATGCAATATGGCATGAAAGCGGCCAACTACCCTCTGATACCCGAGGATTTTGAACGTGGGCAGTTACCCAAGGATTTAATCCCCTACCGCAATAAGATTTTTGGCTTAATGATTGATGCCGAGCGTTTGTCAGAGATTCGCAATGAGCGACGCCCTGGTAGCAACTATGCCAAGCTAGAAAACTGCCGCTACGAAATTAATGAAGCTACCGCTATGATGAAAAAGGAATCCATTCCTTGGGTGGCTACAACCAGCAAATCGATTGAAGAGATTGCTACTACGGTATTGCAATCCATTAAGTCGGATAAAACAATCTTAGGTTAAAAAACCTGTTTATCCGTTTGAAAATTCTGGATTAAAGGTTTGGAAAAGGCTGATTAACAGCAGAGTTATCAGCAACATCAAGGAGATGACGTTAGTGACTCGCTCTTTTTTGCTTGTCCAGACCCATCCCAGAAAACCAACGATGGCCAATATCACCGCCAATACAGCCAACTGAGAGAGATTAATCAGCAATAGGGTTGCTGTATTCCAAAAGCCCGTGGCGCCTGGAACAAGATCTTGATTCACAATATATTGCTCTTTTCCAGCGCCAAAAATGCCGACAAACAAAGTGCCAATCCAGTTAGCCCATAAAGAGACGTAGAGGGAGAAAGTGGCAATGACTTTGGTAAATTTCGGGAGGGATAGTTGAGGCCACATCCAAGCGAAAGAAAAAAATACTAAAGCTTGTACTGCTCCAATTAAGTGAGCCTGCAAGAGGCCAATTTTGGCTAATGCATACGGCGAGTAGATTGGTGCTACAAGCCCAAGCACCAACATAATGAGGCCAGATATTAAAAACCTTTTGTCGTATTGGAAGCTCATTCAATCCTAAAAAATATGGTGTGAGTAATACTACCTGAGTAATCAGCTAACCGCGCCTAACTCGCACAGTCTCAAATAGGCAGATGGCTGCTGCTGTAGAAACATTGAGAGATTCAACTCTAGGATCAATTGGGATTGATACGCCTTTAGCTTGAGCCATCAGGCCTTCAGAAACACCCTGCCCTTCACTTCCCATTACCCAAGCAACGGGATGCGTTAATACTTTGGCCATATTGAAGAGATCTAACTCACCGTCAGCGGTAGCCGCCAGCAAAGGCGCAGTTACAGCACTAAGCACTTGCTGAGTTGACCAACCTTCATAAAGATCAAGTAATCGATGAGCACCCATACCGGCGCGCAATACTTTGCTAGACCACAGATGAGCGCAACCTGTTAATGCAATTACTTGAGTGAAGCCAGCCGCAGCAGCGGTGCGCAATATAGAGCCCACATTACCTGCATCTTGAATGCGATCCAAAATAATCACATCACCAGCAATCGTAGCAACCGAATTTTGAGGATTTAATGCAGTTTCAGGGAGATCTAGCAATCCCGCAATTTGCGGAGCATTGACTAAGTCAGATAGTAAATCCCAGAGGCCTTTATCCAATTGATAAACGCGAGTCTCGGGACAAATTTCAAAATGGTCATAAACCGCTTGGGCGATCTCTGGATTCTGCAAGCCCAATTCAGATGTCATTATAGTCTTGAGTGCTGGATTGCCTACCCAGGTTTGCACCAAATGAATTCCTTCAAGCAAAGCCTGGCCACAAGCAAATCGAGCCTTTTGACCTTTAGGGCCGGTAGCTTGTAGTTGACGAATTTCCTTAAACAGGGAATTGTCTTTTGAGCTGATAAATTCAATTTTCATAGATGGGATTATCAACTATGCAGTGCCAGCACATTGCGAACCGGTGAAAAGCTGCGACGATGTTGATCGCAGGTGCCAAATTCTTTTAAGGCAGCGAAATGCGCTTCTGTTGGATAACCCATGTGCTGCGCAAAGCCATACTGCGGATGGAGTTCATGCAAAGCCATCATTTGACGATCACGCGTCACCTTAGCCAGAATCGATGCTGCTGAAATCGCTGGCTCTTTGGTATCGCCCTTAACGATAGCCTCAGCTGATATGGGAAGTTCAGGGCAGCGATTGCCATCAATTAACGCCTTATCAGGCCAAGCACCTAAACGTGAGGTGAGATCTTCAATAGCACGGCGCATTGCTAACATTGTCGCTTGCAAAATATTAATTTCATCAATCTCAATTGGACTCGCCTCACCAAGACCCCAAGCCTTCGCCTTGAGTTGAATTTGCTCAAATAGAAACTCGCGTCTTGCAGCTGATAACTTCTTAGAATCTTTTAATCCAGCAATAGGATTACCGGGATCGAGAACGACGGCACCAGCGACAACCGCCCCCGCTAATGGGCCGCGTCCTGCCTCATCAACACCACATACCCAAATTAGGCTCACACAGTAGTCCGATTTTTAGCGGCAGTAATCGTTTGTGCCACGGCCTGCGCTACCAATAACCCCGTGGGCCTACGCAGGGTCTCATGCATCGCTGCAAAACGTGTTTTTAGTTGGGCAACTTTGCTGGGGTTATTTAGCCAGGCCAATAAGGCATCAGCCAACTTTATTGGGGTTGCATCATCCTGCAAAAGCTCTGGGACAACAAACTCGCCACAAAGGATATTCGGTAAACCAACATAAGGTAAGTAGCCCTGTCGTTTCATGATCTGCGCAGTCAACCAGGGCACCTTATAAGAAATCACCATGGGCTTTTTCCAAAGTGCCGCCTGTAATGTAGCTGTGCCGCTGGCAATCAACACGACATCAGCAGCCTCAAGAACAGCATCAGCCTCACCATCGATCAAATAAATATCCAGGCTTGGATTTTTCTCCAGAGCGTTTTTGAGCAAAGTCTCAAGCGGTTCACGCAGTCGTGGGGTTGCAACTGGAACTACAAAGTGTAGGAATTGTCCTGGCATGCGCTTCACAAGCTCTGCAATCGTTTCAAAAAAGACTGGCGCAATGAGCTCAATCTCAGAACCGCGACTACCAGGGAGAACGGAAACCACAATTCCATTTAATGTATTAGCAGGCAGGTTTAAGATTTTTTCAATTTTCTGCTTAGCAGCCGCTGGGTTGGATTCCAATGGAATCTCGCTTGCTAGCGGATGTCCAACATAAGTCGCACTAATGCCAGCACGTTCGTAAATCTCAGTTTCGAAGGGAAAGATACAGAGCATGCGTTCTACTGCCTGCTTAATCTTCGTAATGCGCCCTGCTCGCCAAGCCCAAATGGATGGTGAAACAAAATGTAAGGTTGGAATACCGGCTTTGCGCAAAGCTAACTCAACCCCTAAATTGAAATCTGGAGCATCAATACCCAAGTAGACATCAGGGCGTCCTTCGCCGAGCAAATTGGCAATGAGTTCTTTTCGTAGCTTGAGAATAGCAGGCAATTGCTTGATTGCCTCAACGTAACCGCGAACACTAAGTGTCTCCATTGGCCAATCTGAGCGCAGACCTTCTGCCTGCATGCGGGGACCACCAATCCCGTAGACCTCCAACCTGGAGGTATCGGGGATCTGCTTTAGTGCGCTTAATACTGGCGCAGCCAGTAAGTCACCCGAAGGTTCTCCGGCAACACAAGCAAGTTTGGACACTGATTTACTCTAGCGAATAATGCCGCGCGTAGAGGCGGCAATAAAGTCATGGAACTCTGTCAGCTTTTCTGCGGTAGCGGCATCAGATGCGCTAGCGAGTGCCATCTTCTGAATCTCTACCTTTGCCTCTTCGAAACTCAGGCCATCTTTGTAGAGAACCTTATACGCCTGACGCAATGCAGAAATCGTTTCACTTGAGAAACCGCGACGCTTTAAACCTTCCACGTTAATGCCGTGTGGAGAAGCCTTATCTCCAGCCGCAATCACAAATGGCGGAATATCTTGCACTAATGCAGAAGCACCGCCCAACATAGCATGTTGACCTATGCGGACAAATTGATGCACGCCAGACATGCCACCCATAATCGCCCAATCACTCACCTTCACATGACCGGCAATTTGTGCGTTACTCGAGAAAATAGTATGGTTACCGATTTGGCAATCATGGGCAATATGTACATAAGCCATGATCCAGTTGTCATCACCAATTCTGGTGATACCTTCATCCTGAGATGTACCCGTATGAATGGTAGTGAACTCACGAATCGTATTGCGATCACCAATAATCAATTGGGTAGGCTCGCCACGGTATTTCATATCCTGGGGAGCGCCACCAATAGCAGCAAAGTGCGCAAAGGTATTCTCTTTGCCGATCGTGGTGTAACCCTCGATCACAGTATGTGAGCCAATCTTGCTGCCAGCACCAATTTTGACGTTTGGGCCAATAACAGAATATGGGCCAATTTCTACGTCGCTAGCGATCTCAGCTTTGCAATCAACTACAGCGGATGCATGAATCCGAGTCATTACGCACCTTTCGTACGAACAGCACAAGTAATATTCGCCTCAGCAGCAAGCTCACCATCAACAGTAGCCTGCACTTGAAACTTGTAGATGCCAGCGCGTTCACGCTCTAGCTTAGCCGTCATGATCAGCTGATCGCCAGGCAATACTGGTTTCTTAAAGCGAGCACCATCAATACCAGCAAAGTAGTAAATAGCATTCTCTTCACGGACTTCCGAAAAAGTGAGAAGGGCAGCAGTTTGAGCAAGTGCCTCAATAATTAAAACACCCGGCATTACCGGAAAATCAGGAAAGTGCCCCTGAAAAAACGGTTCATTCATCGTGACGTTCTTCAAGGCGGTAATACTTTGACGAGGCTCAATCTCTAGAACACGATCAACCAATAAGAATGGGTAGCGATGTGGCAACAACTTCAAAATTTGATTGATGTCGATAGCGATGGGTTTGCTCATGTGTTTACCTGCTGAATAAAGTATTTAAATTTTTTTAAAATGCTGATGAGTTTATTTAGACTTATCTAATAATCGTAAGCGTTGGCGTATTTTATCGAGACCGCGCAGAATCGCAGCGTTTTTCTCCCAAGCACTATGCAGCATGGATGGATAAACACCCGTGTAATGCTGACCCGGCTCGGAAATAGAACGAATAATTGAGGTGTTACCAGACACCGTTGTTCTGTCTGCAATCGTGAGATGTCCAGCAAAGTTGGCTGCACCACCAATAATGCAGAAGTTACCAATCTTGGTGCTTCCTGAGATCGCAGCACAACCGGCAATCACACAGCAGCTACCAACTACTACGTTGTGCGCAATTTGCACTTGGTTATCAATCTTCGTTCCATTGCCTATGATGGTATCGCTCATGGCGCCACGATCGATTGTGGTTGATGCACCAACTTCAACATCATTACCAATAACCACGGCACCCGTTTGAGGGATCTTGACCCACTCACCCCCCGTGGACGAAAAGTCAGGCGCAAAACCAAAACCATCCGCACCAATCACAGCACCGCTATGAATAATGCATCGCTCACCAATAATAGTCTCTGAATAAATAGAGGCATTTGGGTAAATTAAAGTGTCACTGCCAATAGTAGAATTTCTAGCAACTGAAGTATTGCCTAATAAGGTGACACGCTCGCCCAATTTCACGCCAGGGCCGATTTGTACAAATGGTCCAATATGGCAGGAAGTAGGAAGCTTTACAGAAGAATCGATGGCTGAACTTGGATGGATTCCAGGTACATAAACAGGGACTGAAACCCTAGAAAAGTGCTGCGCCATTCTGGCAAAAGTAGCGTATGGATTCTTGGAAACAAAATATACCCGCCCAGCTGAGGTACTGCTAGGGTTCGCTTGAAGAAAATCCAAATCCGCTTTGCTAACAATCAATCCACCCGCCGAACTATCACTAGCCTGTTGGCGATACAGTGGATTGGAAAGAAAGGAGATTTGGCTAGACTGGGCTCGCTCGAGTGGAGCAAGACCCTGAAGCGCGAGGGAGCCATCCCCCACCAAGCTTAGTTGAAACTGTTCGGCCAGCTCGATGGCGGTGGGCATAAAACTTACTTGAGACTATTCAAAGCCTTGATGACATCATCAGTAACATCAACCTTTGGATTGGCATAGGCTGGATCTTGAATAATGACATCAATTTTTCTTTGGTCAGCAATTTGCTTGAGGGCTTGATTGGCTTTTTCAGCAATCTTGGCGCGCTCTTCGAAGTTGCGCTGATTCAGATCTTCTGTGTACTCACGTTGCTTGCGTTGCAATTCGCGGTCTTGATCTGCCAACTCACGTTGACGACGCAAACGCTCTGCCTCAGGCATTACTGCTGAGTCACGATCTAATTTTTCAGCAGCGGACTTAATTTTTTCAGCGCTATCGCGAATTTCAGACTGGCGCTTTGTAAATTCATTTTGTAATTTGGTCTGGCTTGCTTTGGCCATATTGGATTCGTTGAATACCTTTTCAACGTTCACAGCTGCAACTCGTGTTCCAGCATCCTGAGCAAATGCCTGCGGCAAAGCAATCATTGATGACACAGCTATTAAGCCGTATTGAATCCATTTAGAAGATTGATGAAGCTTCATAAAACTTTCCTTAAACAATTAAAACGCTGTACCGACCTGGAACTGCAAACGCTGCACATTATCCGTTGGCAATGATTTGATCGGAATACCATAGCTGAACTTTAGTGGGCCCAGTGGTGATATCCATGATAAACCTAAGCCATAAGAATATCGCAAGACGAGATTGATATTTTCGTTATAGACATTACCACCATCCACGAAACCAAATACGCGCAAGGTTTTATCAACGCCAGATCCAGGAACAGGGACGGTGTACTCAACGTTACTAACAATTTTAGACTGACCGCCGGTAGGCTGATTCAAGCCAGTATAGGTATTGACGTAGGTAGGTCCTAGCGATCCAGGGGCATAGCCTCGAACCGATCCAATACCACCAACATAGTAGTTTTTAGTAATTGGGAATGGGTACTTGCCGTAAGCCTCACCATAACCAACTTCACCGTTAAAGGACAGGATATTGCCCTTTGAGAAGGAGTGATATTTTTGATACTGACCAAACAGACGATAGAACATCATGTTGCCGACTGGTGTTCCAACTTCAGCATTCAGTTGTTGCAAAGATCCTGATGATGGAATCAGTGCGCTATCGCGACCATCACGTGACCAACCGATTGTGATTGGAACGTTATAAGTATTCAGTGTCGCAGGGTAACCAGGGGCAGCAATGCCGTAGTCCTGCATGTAGTTTAAGTACGGTGTTGGCGTATTAATACTGGATTGAATTTGGAATACCTCAAATCCGGTACCAAAGAAGACTCGATCCACCTCGGTATAAGGAACACCAAACTTAATATTGCTACCAACAGACTTGATTTGATAATCTGGATCGCCGGTGTAATACAGCGGTTTGGATGAGCGATAGTACAAATCAGTGAAGCGGCTAATGCCATCTTCCGTGAAGTAAGGATCGTAGTTTGACAAGGCCAAACTTTGATTAATCTTACCGAGAGAGAAATTCAAGCCCACTGCGGTACCTGTACCGAAGGCATTTTCCTGGTTAATACCGGCAGAGAGAATCAACTTCTCGGTAGATGAGAAACCAGCACCTAAGGTAATCGCGCCAGTTGGCTTTTCAGCCACCTTCACGTTCACGTCAACCTGATCTGGAGATCCAGGGACATCTTGCGTAGAAACATCAGTCTCAGTGAAATAACCCAATCGACCTAAACGTTTTTTAGACAGGTCAATTTTTTCACTGTCGAACCAGGAGCTTTCGAACTGACGCATCTCACGACGAATAACCATATCTCGAGTCTTGGCATTTCCAGTGACATTCACTTGACGCACATAGACGCGACGTCCTGGATCCACCACGAGTGTTAAATCAACTTCACTCAGATCGCGACGAATATCTGGCTGCGGATTAATGGTTGCAAACGCATAACCATACGAACCTAAAATTTCTGCAATCGCCTTGGTACTCTCGGTCAACTTAGCGGAGGAGAAGGTGTCCCCCGGCTTGAGAGTTACTAGCTGAATCAACTCAGCTTCCTTGCCCAATAATTCACCTGCTAAGCGGACATCTTTTACTGTGAACTTATTACCCTCGCGAATACTAATCGTGAGGTAGATGCCTTTTTTGTCCGGGGTAATGGAAACCTGAGTGGATTCAATGACAAATTCGAGGTAACCACGATTGAGGTAGTAAGAGCGGATGTTCTCTAAGTCAGCCGTGAGCTTTTGCTTGGAGTACAAATTGTCCTTGCTGTACCAAGAAAGCCAGCCACCCGTTTTTAACTGCATTTGGCTTTTGAGCGTACTTTCGCTAAAGACATTGTTACCGATGAAATTAATCTCTTGGATCTTGGCCACAGGGCCTTCATCAATATTGAAATAAATCGCTACTTGATTGCGCTCCACTGGGGTAACAGTTGCAACTACCTCAGCTGCATACATGCCCTTACCGACATACTGACGCTTGAGCTCTTGCTCAGCTTTGTCAATTAAAGCTTTGTCATAGAAGCGAGCTTCTGCTACACCCACTGCTTTTAAGGATTTACGTACCACTTCCTGGTCAAACTCTTTCATCCCAGTAAATTCGATGCGAGAGATTGTTGGGCGCTCTTCAATAATGACGATCAGGACGTTACCTTGAGCCTGAATTTGTACATCTCGGAAAAAGCCGGTGCTGTACAAAGCCTTGATGGCCTCAGCACTCTTCTCTTCTGTAAAAGAATCGCCCACCTGAACTGGCAGATAGCTAAATACAGTTCCCGGCTCCACTCGCTGCAAACCTTCTATTCGAATATCTTTGATAACGAATGGATCAGCTGCCTGCGCGTTAATGCAGAAACTAGCCGCAAAAATGAAAGCGACTTGAGCAACAAATCGAGCTACGGAGCGGAGAGAAGAGGTCAAAAAATTCAAGGTGAAAGGTAGCGTTGCAAATCATTAAACAAGGCTAGCAAGGAAAGAGATATCAGCAGCAAAAAACCCACTTTTTGGAGCTTTTCCTGCGCGGATATTGACATTCGCTTACCAACAACCAACTCCCATGCATCATACAGGAGCTGACCCCCGTCTAGCATTGGTAAAGGCACTAAATTCAAGAGTCCAATACTGATACTCATGAGGGCTAAGAAGGACACAAATGGCTGCCAGCCGACTTGGACAGACTTCCCTGCCATATCCGCAATGCTCAAAGGCCCGCCCAGCTGTTTTAGGGTTGTTTTGCCGGTAAATAAACCCAGCATTAGCCTCATGGAGACCTTGCTTATCAAATAAACTCGCTGACCGGCAAAACCTAGGGCATCAATAGGGCCTAATTTAAGCTCTTTCCACTCTGAGGGTGGGCTGACCTGGGGAAGCAAGCCTAGTGCTTGAAATGGGTCAGATTCTGGTGTAACTGGGGGTAAATCACCCTGTCTAAAGGACTTAACATGGCGAGCGCCAGAGATATCCTGTATCTCCAAAGCAAAACCCTGCCCCTCAGTAAGCGCATCCAATAAAAGCCAACGCAAGGCATTCCAACTTGAAACAGTATCAAAATCCTCCAGAATCGGGGCACCACTGTAGTCGGATGAGAGGGATTGCCATCCAATGACTTGATCCCCTACCGCTACTCCAAGTTTTGCAGCAACTGATTGTTCAAGCGGAGTTTGGAGTCGAGCAGGCAACTGAGGCACGCCCGATACGTAAAGTACAGAGAATAAAATAACTGCCAGCAGGAAGTTGGCAAAGGGTCCTGCCGCTACGATCAAAGAACGCTGCCAAAGAGGCTTTACATCAAATGATTCAGAACGTTCTTTTTCTGGAATGGCTTGCTGACTATCGCGACCATCGAGCAGTTTGACGTAGCCACCCAGAGGAATAGAGGCGAGCACCCACTCGGTACCATTGCGGGCGTGAAAAGTAAAAAGTGGTTTACCAAATCCCAAGGCAAATCGAAGTACCTTAACTCCACATAAACGAGCCGCCAAAAAATGGCCGTACTCATGAAAGCTCACCAATACACCCAGTGTGACTAAGAATGCGCCAAGCGTAATTAAGGCCTGCACAAATCTACCAATTTAATTCTGAAGTGCGCGAATGAACTGATTCGCGGTCTGACGGGCAAGAGCATCAGCCTCAAGAATGGTTTGCAAAGAATCTGCTGAAACCGGAGGTAAGGTATTCAAACAGTGCTCAACAACATCCGAAATCTTTAAGTAAGGTAAGCCGTCATCTAAGAAAGCTGCAACAGCAACTTCATTGGCAGCATTCAATATAGCGGGAGCAGTAGCTCCTGCTTTTGCAGCAGCAAAGGCTAAACTCAAACAAGGAAATTGAGCAAAATTGGGTTCCGTAAAGCTAAGACCAGACAACTGAGTCAGATTTAAGGGAGAAACACCAGCATCAATACGATCAGGCCAAGCCAGGCCATAAGCAATTGGCGTACGCATATCAGGCTGACCCATTTGCGCCAGCACTGAGCCATCGCGATAACGCACCATCGAGTGCACAACGCTCTGCGGATGAATCAAAACCTTAATTTTTTCTAGAGGCAAACCGAACAACCAATAGGCTTCGATCACTTCTAGACCTTTGTTCATCATCGTCGCCGAATCAACTGAAATTTTTCTACCCATTACCCAGTTTGGGTGGGCACAAGCTTCCTCAGGAGTAATGCTTGCTAAATCTGCAAGCGATCTATCCCTGAATGGGCCACCAGAGGCGGTTAACCACAGCTCTTCAACACCCAAATGCTCGGATGGATTTTTGGTAAAGCGATCTGGCAGACATTGGAAGATTGCATTGTGCTCACTGTCGATAGGGAGCAGTTCACCGCCCCCCGCCTTCATCGCCTGCATAAATAAATTGCCCGACATCACTAGCGCTTCTTTATTGGCGAGCAATACTCTCTTACCTGCTTGTGCTGCAGCTAGAGCGGGCACTAGACCGGCCGCCCCCACAATCGCCGCCATGACAGTGTCACATCCAGACTCGGTTACAGCCTCAACTAATGCCTGCGGTCCGTAGAGAACCTGAGTAGTAAGCTTTTTTTCTTGCAAGATTCGACTTAGTTCGGTAGCACCATCGGCATCGGCTACCACTGCAATGGCTGGATTAAATTCAATGCACTGCTCAGCTAAACGTTGCACTTGTTTTGCAGCTGTCAAAGCCACCACTTTGAAACGCTCAGGATGAGCACGGATTACATCTAAGGTGTTAACACCAATCGATCCAGTGGATCCTAGGATGGCAACCTGTTTTGGAGACATTAAATCAATCCAGCTAATAAAGCGGCAATTGGCATTGTTGGTATGAGCGCATCAACACGATCGAGCACGCCACCATGGCCAGGCAACAGATGGCTACTATCTTTAACTCCAGCTAGGCGCTTTAACTGAGACTCAAACAAATCTCCGAAGACGCTGAAAGCCGCCAATACTGTGACCATCACAAACATTGGCACCCAGCCAAATCGGATAGCCCAAGCGCCAAATAATGTATCACCTAGCGGTAAATACGTGACACATAAGAATGCATAGACATAACAAAGAAATAGGCCGCCTACAGCGCCCTCAATCGACTTCCCCGGACTGATATGAACTGCCAGCTTGTGTTTACCAAACGCCTTACCAACAAAGTAGGCTCCAATATCAGCAACCCAAACTAAAGCCATACTGCTTAATAAGAAGACTAAACCGAGCTCACGTAAGAAAACTAAGGCGAACCAAGTCGCCGGAAGAATGATCAAGCCCAGAATGCTGTAAAAAGCTTTGAACTTTTCTAAAGAAAGGTTCATCCCTTTTAACAAAATGAATGGTGCTATAAAAAACCAAAATAAGACCGCCATCATCAGCAAAGAGAACTGCCATGCGATTGCCTGCATACCCAGCAAAAATAAAATAATGACCAAGCAAAAAACAGCATAAAGCCAGGCAGATTTCTTAGCTCCTGGAGCAATCATGCGACTCCACTCCCAAGCGGCAGCAAGCAATGCGATGAGGAAAAATATGCCCAGATAGATTGGTGGCAATAAAAACAAAATAGGCAATAGCACTGCCATCAAGATAGTGGCAGTAATGATTCGAGTTATTAACATAAGAGGGATGTGGATTACTAAACTGCGTCGCTCAATGGCTCAGAAGCCAACTGAGCACTCGTGCGCCCAAAGCGACGCTCGCGCTGACTAAACCAATCGAAAGCCTTGTGTAATTCGGCTTCATCAAAATCAGGCCAAAGGATATCCGTGAAATACAACTCGGTATAGGCTAGTTGCCACAATAAGAAGTTGCTCACTCGTTGCTCGCCACCGGTACGAATAAATAAATCAGGCTCTGGTGCATAAGCCATTGATAGATGGGCTTGCAATAATTCTTCGGAGACTTGTTCGGGCTTCAAGCCAGGGTTGGCAGCTAAACATTGACGTATCGCCTGCAAGATATCCCAGCGGCCGCCATAGTTAGCCGCAATCGTAAAAGTGAGTCCTTTGCAGCCAGCTGTTTTCTCTTCAGAGAATTGCACCATCTCTTGAATCGCAGAATCAAAACGGCTCAAGTCACCCACTAGGCGCAAAGAGATATCGTTTTCAGCAAGACGAGAGACTTCACTTTTTAATGACTTCAAAAACAGCTTCATTAAAAAGCCCACCTCTTCCGGTGGGCGACGCCAATTTTCAGAGCTAAAAGCAAACACGGTGAGATATTCAACGCCAAGACGACGACACTCTTGAACAATCTTACGAACAGCGCCAAGCCCTTCTGAATGTCCGGCAACCCGCGGCATAAAGCGCTTGCTAGCCCAGCGTCCGTTACCGTCCATGATGATGGCAACATGACGAGGAATAGCCCTAACCTCCGGAATAATCAAGGTAGAGCTAGTGTGCTGTGTCATGAAACGAATAATAAGAAATGAGTCTGACGATTAAACCGTCATGATCTCTTTTTCTTTTTCAGAGACGATCTTATCGATCTCAATAACCGTACGATCAGTCATCTTCTGAATGTCGTCAGTAGCGCGACGCTCGTCATCCTCAGAAATTTCTTTATCTTTAGTGAGGCGCTTGAGGTGCTCATTGGCATCACGACGCAAATTACGTACGGCGATTTTTGCATCCTCACCTTCGTTCTTCACTACTTTAGTCAAATCACGACGACGCTCTTCAGTCAATGCTGGCATTGGTACACGTATCACTGTACCCTGTGATGCTGGATTGAGACCTAAATCAGAATCACGAATCGCCTTCTCAATTGCGCCGACCATGGTTTTCTCAAATGGTTGGACGTTAATCGTTCTAGCATCAGCCAAACCTAAGCTAGCAACTTGGCTCAATGGGGTTGGATTACCGTAGTAATCCACCTGGATGTGCTCCAAAATTCCTGGGTTTGCACGGCCAGAACGAATTTTCGCCAAATTGGACTTCAAAGCCTCAAGAGACTTCTGCATCTTTTGATCGGTAGTGGTTTTAATTTCTGTTGCGGACATCAAGCCTCCTATTAAACGTGTACTAAAGTGCCTTCAGATTCACCCTGAACCACACGCATTAATGCACCTGGTTTGAGAATTGAAAATACTTTGATTGGTAATTTACGATCACGACACAATGCAAAGGCAGTTGCGTCCATCACTTGCAAGTTTTTGATGATTGCTTCATCAAAAGTAATTGTTTTGTAAAGAGTGGCTGTTGGGTCCTTCATTGGATCGGCGCTATAAATGCCATCCACCTTAGTGGCCTTTAGAACGATCTCTGCAGCCATCTCAGCGCCACGCAAAGCAGCTGCAGTATCGGTAGTAAAGAACGGATTACCGGTACCTGCGGCAAAAATAACGACCTTGCCTTCGCTCAATGCACGAATCGCACGAGGACGAATGTAAGGTTCAACCACTTGATCCATTCTCAAAGCAGACTGGACGCGAGCTTCAACACCTTTTTGGCGCAAAGCATCCTGTAGTGCAAGGGAGTTCATCATGGTGGCCAGCATGCCCATGTAGTCAGCTGTTGCACGATCCATGCCGGCTGCGCCACCCGCTACACCGCGGAAAATATTTCCGCCACCGATCACGATAGCCAACTGAACGCCGCTATTCACTACATCGGCAATTTCTTTCACCATGGAATCAATAGTGACTGGATTGATACCGAAAGCATCATCCCCCATAAGGGCTTCACCAGAGAGTTTTAAGAGAACACGTTTGTAGGCTGGCATTGTTTTATTTTCCGTAATTTGCCAAGCAGTTTTCTTGCTTAGCTTATTGATCTTTAAGTACTTTTTAATATCTTGTCCAAATTATAAAGGGCTTGGCACAGATCAAACAAAAGGGCATAGAAACCGAGATTTCCACGCCCTTTTGGGTATTACAGCCTTACTGGGTAGGCCCAGCAGTTTTGGGGCTAATTAAGCACCTTTAGCAGCGGCAACCTGAGCAGCAACCTCAGCCGCAAAGTCGTCTTGACGCTTCTCAATGCCCTCACCCACAACAAACATGGTGAAACCCTTGATTGTGGTGTTAGCGGCCTTGAGCATTTGCTCAACAGATTGCTTGTCGTTTTTAACGAAAGTTTGGTTCAACAAAGAAACCTCTTTGAGGTACTTCTGAATGGAACCTTCAACCATCTTCTCAACGATTTCTGGTGGTTTGCCAGATTCAGCAGCCTTTTGAACGGCAACGCTACGCTCAACAGCAATGGCTTCAGCAGGAACATCAGCCATCGACAAAGCCACTGGCTTCATTGCAGCAATGTGCATTGCTACGTCTTTAGCTGCAGTTTCATCACCCTCGAACTCAACCATAACACCGATACGAGTACCGTGGAGGTAAGAAACCAACTTATTGCTACCAGCAAAACGCTTGAAGCGACGCGGCATGATGTTCTCGCCGATCTTACCGATTAAGGCGCTACGAACTTCATCAACGGTTTGACCGTTCATTGGCAATGCAAGTAATGCAGCAACGTCAGCTGGATTCTTTTCAGAAATCAGATTAGCGCAGGCTTGTGTAAACGCCAGGAAATCATCATTTTTTGAAACGAAGTCAGTTTCGCAGTTCACTTCAAGCAAACTACCTGTAGTGCCATTAATCGCTGAAGCAACAATACCTTCAGCAGTAACACGAGAGGCTGCTTTACCAGCCTTGCTACCGAGCTTTACACGCAGAATTTCTTCTGCACGAGCCATGTCGCCATCAGCTTCAGTCAATGCTTTTTTGCACTCCATCATCGGAGCATCAGTCTTGGCGCGTAACTCGCCAACCATTGCAGCGGTAATAGCGGCCATT
>NZ_NCJB01000038.1:0-15784 GCF_002282275.1 Polynucleobacter sp. 39-46-10
CCTTAACCAGCTTGGCGATTCCCCTACAGGTCAATCTGAAGAAATCAAATTGTAAGCGGGATTTTTATTTAGCCCCCGAACAATTCGACCTATCCATCCTTTTGGAAGATTTTGCAGAAGATTTTCCAGATTTACGGTGTCCGTCTTAGGATCTAAGGCGGCAAATACGCTACTTCCAGAGCCGGACATGCAAGGCGCCGAGTTTGGCGCTGCCTTGTAAATCCAATCTAATGCTTGCTTCACTTCAGGACATTTCTGCACCGCTACTGCCTGACAATCATTTGACTGAAATGACCTTGGCGATGCAAGAAAGCCATCTATTGTAATCGGAGCGTGATCTCGGGTCAATTGAGAGTCTTGAAAAATCTGAGCAGTGGCGATCCCCTGATTGGGGAAGATCACCACAAAGTCTTGGGTTTCCAGGGAAATTGCCTGTAATTTCTCTCCAATCCCCTCAACGAAAGCATTTTGGCCGAAGATGAAAAATGGCACATCAGCCCCGAGTTTTAGGCCAAGTTGGTAAAGCGTAACGATGTCGAGATGGAGATCCCAGAGTGCATTAAGGCCAATTAAGGCGGATGCCGCATCTGAGGATCCGCCACCCAAGCCGGCACCCATGGGAATATTTTTCTCAAGACGGATTTCAACCCCCTGATCAATCTTGCAGTGCTCTTTGAGGAGATGGGCTGCACGAACGACTAAGTCTTGTTCGGGAGGGACTCTGGGAATGGGGTTGATACGACGAATCTCATTTTCTGGAAGACGTTTTAAGGTGAGAACGTCACACCAATCAATCAACTGAAAAACAGATTGCAAGAGGTGATAGCCATCCTCTCTGCGCCCAATAATGTGCAAAAAGAGATTGAGCTTTGCGGGACAACGTAGTTCCAATGCATTACCCATCATTTGCACTTCACTCATTCGGAGTATCAAAAACTAAGCGGATATCAATCGATCCGACATTAGAGCTGCGATTCATCGTGAGTTTTTCTAAGCGCTGAGCATCGTTCCAGTTGTAATTTAATGTCCAACCGTCTTGGGTGATTTTGCTCACTTGCCCATTTGCATTTCGCTCCACACTCGCGTTGCTTCCTGGGCGGGTTTGTCCACGCAACCAGTCGGATAATCCGCGAGCAGGTAGCGGAAGCCCTAATGTATTTTGAATGAGAGTGTCGGCATCAATCGCTGTGGTGAGTTGACCATCGCGCTCCAGAATTGCCTCACCAGGTTTAATTGTAATTTTCGCAATTGATCCACCTACTGGATTACGAATTTCTAATACATCAGTCAGCGCATCTTGAGTCAAAGTAAATCCACCTGAGCCACCTTGATTTTTTCCTTCGGTGAGACCTGTAACCTTCACTGCAAAACGACCGTCCCATGAGCCTTTGAGGGCTGAATCTGCAACTGACCAGTCTGGCTTCAAGCGCTTCAAGGTTTCTTTAAGGGTGGGGTTGTTAGCATCTAATTGCTGCCCCTTACGCCACATATCTTCTGCTTCGATTGGGCGCTTCATATCCCATAAGACTTCGCCGATATGTGCAGCAATATCTGCTTCAGGTTTCATATTAAATGCCTGTTGCAGTTGTTCAAATGCTAATTCATTTTTGCCTAAGCGAAAGTTCACCCATCCAAGACTGTCCAAAATAAACCCATCTCTAGGTGAGAGTTGATGTGCTTTGCTAATGAGCTTGAATGCCTCGGGCAATTTCTGATTGCGATCAGCGAGCGAGTAACCAAGTGCATTCAGGCTATTCACATCATTTGGATTTTTGCGCAAGATTTCACGCAGAGTTTTTTCCATAACATTGAGGTGTCCGGATTTTTCGGCAGACATTGCATAGGTATAGAGCAGTCCAGGATCTTTTGGTTCTGGCTTTACAGTGGAGACGATTTCGTAGAAAGCCCTTAGGGCTTCTGATTCATCAGTAGCCTTGGCTAGTAGCGACTGAATCTGTAGCAAAGTGTTTTCACGTTGCTCTGGGGTCTGTTGATTCAGTAGAGCAATTGCAGGTTTAACTGCATCTGACCAGCGTTGACTCAGAATAAGGAGGGTCACGAGTACTTCTTTAGGTTTGGTTTGCTTGGGTCCAGCCAAACCATCCCAAGTTTGAGCTGCTTGTAGCGCCATATCGGGCGCGCCTGCAGTAATAGCAATTTCCATAGCTCTTTGTGCCAAACGGGGATCGTCGAGTTGGCGAGCGAGCTCCAAGTAGGTTGTGTATGCCAGCCCAGCTTCACCGCGTTGTAAGGCAATTTCGGAGGCCAGGACCTCAAAGACGGCTTGACCGCTATCTAGGCTACTATTTTTGGCAACGGCATAACTGGAGGAAAGGCCTAAGCCAAGTCCAGCCGTGAGCAGTAAGACCCTTAAATAAGGCATTAGTGAAAATTTGGTCATGAGCACATTCTAATCCGCGAATCTACAATCCATTTATGCCAGAACTCCCAGAAGTTGAAGTTACCCGATTGGGTATCCAGCCCCATCTAGAGGGGCGCAGGGTGAGTGCGGTCAAAATTATTGATGGTCGCTTACGTTGGCCGGTTCCTAGCAATCTCAATACTTTACTTTCTGGTCAGAAAGTTTTGGGAATAGAGCGCCGCGGCAAGTACCTTCTGATGGAGTTCGATACCGGACACCTATTGCTCCACTTAGGCATGACGGGGACTTTGCGTGTACTTCCTGGTAGCGATCCCCTGAAGCCGCATGATCGCGTGACATTCGAGTTTGGCAAGCTCAGTTTGCGCTTGCATGATCCCCGAAAGTTTGGTGCTGTTTTATGGCACCCAAAATCTAAGGGGCCGATTGAGAACAACATGCTCTTGCAAAAACTTGGGGTTGAGCCGTTTTCACCAGAGTTTGAAGGTGAGCTTGGCGCAGATGTCTTGTACCAATGTTCACGCAGGCGTAGTGTTGCCGTGAAGCAATTTTTACTTGCCGGACAGGCGGTGGTGGGCGTTGGCAATATCTACTGTTCAGAAAGTTTGTTCGAGGCTGGCATTCATCCAGCAAAGGCTGCTGGAAAGCTCACGCGTCCGCAATGTTCTCGGCTGGCCAATGCAGTGAGATTGATTTTGAAAAAAGCGATTGCTGCTGGCGGCAGTTCTTTAAAAGACTTTGTGAATAGTGAAGGTGACCCTGGACACTTCATGGTGCAAACCAAAGTCTACGATCGTAAAGATCAGCCTTGCAAGGTATGTAAGACAGCCATTAAAAAAATGGTGCAAGGTCAGCGCTCTACTTATTTTTGCCCCCAATGTCAGAAGCGCTGATAAAGCACTTCGCCGCTAAGCTGATAGCTTGGCATGGCAAGGACGGCCGCCAAGGTTTGCCATGGCAAAGCATTCGAGATCCGTACGCGGTGTGGGTTTCTGAAATCATGCTGCAACAAACTCAGGTGGCTACTGTTCTGGAACGCTACCCCCGCTTTATGAAGCGTTTTCCTACTGTCAAGAAATTGGCTGCTGCGCCTATAGATGATGTCTTAGCTGAATGGGCGGGGCTCGGTTACTACACGCGTGCTCGTAATCTTCATGCCTGTGCCAAGCAAGTGATGGAAGAGTTTGAAGGAAAATTTCCACAGGATCCGGTATTACTTGAACAACTCAAGGGCATCGGTAGATCTACAGCAGGCGCTATAGCCGCATTTGCATTTCATAAGCGAGCACCCATTCTCGATGCAAACGTCAAACGAATTTTGGCAAGACTGTTTGGTATAGAGGGTGCCATCCAAGAAAAAGCAGTGAATGAAGAATTATGGTCACTAGCTAAAATACTCCTTCCAAAAAAAGCTATGGATATGCCGGTATACACGCAGGCTCTGATGGATTTTGGGGCGACGTGGTGCACTTCTCGTAAGCCCGTGTGCTTGAGTGGAGAGAAGAAATGCCCATTTGAAAAAGAATGCCAAGCTAATCTTAGCGATCAAGTCTTACTATTACCTCATAAAGTAGCAAAGGCAAAATCTCCCGAATTTGATTGCGACATGTTGTTACTCAGGCATAGTGATTCAGTTTTGCTGCAAAGGCGCCCAGACAAAGCCATCTGGGGCGGATTATGGTCTTTGCCTGAATCTGCGTGGAGAGCAAAAGAAAAAAGTCCAAAACCTGCAAATAAAAATGCACTCAATATGACTGCGAAAGAATTGTTAAAGCAAGTATTGCCAGATGAAAAGACTGCTACTGTTTTAAAGAGTTGCCAATTAATTGAGCAGGGATTAGAGATTAAGCATATCTTTACGCATCGCCGTTTATGGATACAGATTTGGCATGTGACCTTAAGTGATGCCGTGAAATTCAATAGTGATGATTTGAAGTGGGTTCCCTTGCGTCAGCTCGGAAAATACGGCTTACCCCAACCAATTAAGCTGCTTTTACAGGGCTTGAATCTAGCTCGCGATGGCGAGTTAAGAAATTAATTTGGAGCGCTGCCAAATCTTTCTGGGCTTGGAAGTGTTCAACAAGGCGCGTCACCAAATATACAGAGCGATGTTGTCCACCAGTGCAGCCAATCGCAACAGTCAGGTAACTGCGTCCGTCTGCAATGTAGTGCGGTAACCACTTTTCGATAAACGCAGTGATATCTTTTTCCATGCTTACCACTTCAGATATCTTTTCTAAAAATTCTCTGACAGCTTGATCCTTCCCTGATAGGGGGCGTAAAGCTTTGTCATAGTGTGGGTTGGGTAAACAGCGAACATCGAAGACAAGATCGGCTTCACTTGGCAAACCTTTTTTAAATCCAAAAGATTCAAAAATCACGGTGAGACCTTGTGGCTTATCTTTTAGAAGATCCTGTATCCATGAGCGCAGTGCATGAGCCAGCAGATTGCTGGTATCAATGCTATGGGCTTGGGTGCGCAATGGCTCAAGCAGGCCACGCTCTTTATCAATTGCCTCTATCAGAGTGGCTTCTTGTGTTTCTTGTGTCTTTCCAGAGAGCGGGTGACGGCGACGTGTTTCTGAAAAACGCTGTATTAAGGTATTCGTATCCGCATTGAGAAAAATAATTCGCACATCATGGTGACGCCGTAAGGCTTCTAGAATGGTAGGTAGTTCTGAAATTGTTTGACCGCGGCGGGCATCAATCGCTACCGCCACTCGATCACTTTTCTCTTTTTCTAGAGTCTCAATGAGGTTTACCAATAAAGCTACTGGTAGGTTGTCTACACAGTCATAACCCGCATCCTCAAAGGCTCTCAGCGCAACGGATTTACCTGAGCCGGAAATACCGGTAATCAGATTGATTTGCATATTAAATGAGTCGACCTTGCGACTTTGTGGACTCTGCCTCAACATGCATTTGCAAACGTTGACGCTCCATAAATTCTTTTAAGGTATCAATGCCGCGTAATTGCAAAATGGTATTACGCACTGCAGCCTCTACGAGAACCGCTAAGTTACGTCCTGCAGCCACTTGAATTTTGACGGTTCTAATTGGAATACCGAGCACATTAATATGCTGTGCTTCCAATGGAAGGCGCTCAAACTCACCGTCGTTACGACGAACGAGTTGTACGATCAACCGTAATTTCAATTTACGACGCACAGCAGTTTCACCAAAGATAGTACGAATATCCAGTAAACCCAGTCCACGAACCTCTAGGAGATTACGCAGGATCACGGGGCAGCGACCTTCAATGTAGTCTGGCCCTAGGCGAGCAAAGTCGACTGCATCATCTGCTACCAAACCATGGCCGCGCGAAATTAACTCTAAACCCAACTCGCTTTTGCCTAAGCCGGATTCGCCCATGATGAGGACGCCTAAGCCTAGGATGTCCATAAAGACGCCATGTTTAGTGATCTGGGGCGCGCCAATCTTCGTGAGATAGGTACGTAGGTGGTCAATCACCTCAGCAGCCGAAATGGCTGTTGTAAAGAGTGGGGTAGAGGATCTTTGGCAGAACAGTTGTAGATCGGCATCAGCTGTTTTCCCGTCGGCCACAATCACACAAGGCGGTGTTTTGGAAATTAAGCTGGAGATCTGATCTTGCCTTTGTTTTTGTTCCAGATGGGCATGGTAGTCAACCTCTTGCTCACCAAAAATCTGAATACGACTTGGATGAATGAGGTTTAAGTGACCTACTAAGTCCGAGCTAGCTGCGGCAGCCTTCACAGCCTCTGGAGGAAATGTGCGGTCCGCACCTTCTAGGCCCCTAATCCAAGAGAGCTTTAAGTCGGAAACATTGTCATCAAAGATCTGCTGAGCAGTAACTCCCTCAAGGAGCAGTGGTTGGGTTGTCAAGCGGAGCCCCAAGTCTGTAATAACTTGCACACCTTCTCTGGACTGTCTTCCGAGGCAAGCGATTTGCGAGCATCTTGGTCGGAGAGGAGTTGTGCAATGGAGGACAGAATTTCTAAATGTTGCTGAGTCGCTTTTTCAGGGACAAGCAAAAAAATCAAAATAGAGACAGCCTCACCATCGGGTGCAGCAAATTCAATCGGATCTTTTAATTTGACAAATGCGGCAATTGGGCTCTTTAGCCCTTTTACCCGGCCGTGGGGAATGGCAACACCAGCACCTAGAGCTGTAGAGCCTAAGTCCTCGCGAGCATTTAAGAAGCCAACAACTGCTTCGGCTTCAAGACCTGCCTGCTTGGCAAATAGTTGTCCTACGGCCGCAAATGCCTCAGCCCGATTTTTAGAGGGGATATTTAAGGCAATGCGGTCTAAAGCGAAAAGATCGGTCAGGGCATTCATGTCGGTTGATTATAGGTGCCCTGACGGCAAGAATCACTCAAAGTGCTTTTCATGATGATGGTCTTGGATCTTTTCTTTGTGCCTGACTACTTGACGCTCAAGTTTATCGACCACTGCATCCATTGCGTGGTAAAGATCGGCGTTGTGCGCTTCAGCAAAAAGTTCTTTGCCTTTAAGGTGAATGGTGATCTCAGCGGCCTGACGAAGATTTTTTTCTTTGGCGTTATCAACAATCAAAAATGCTGACGCATCAAGGACGTGGTCAAAGTGTTTGCGAATTTTTGCTAACCCAGCCTCAAGGTGGGAACGCATAGCTGGAGTAACTTCAACATGACGGCTATTAATTTTCAGATTCATCAGCAGCTCCTATTCATAGCAAAACAAAATGCATGCGCAAATAATTACCCGGGGTGCGCAGCAGGCCCCTGTAATGTTGTACTTGTTTATAGGGAAATGAACTTCATGAACCTCCAGCGTATCAGCGATTTTGCTGAAAACCAAGGGGGCAGATCATGTTTATTTAACAAATATTCGAAAAAATCTGAATATTTACATGCGGAAGTTTTCTCCTAGATAGACTCTTCTAACAGCATCGTTCTCAATAATTTGGTCCGGCTTACCTTCTGCCAGCACGCTACCTTCGCTGATGATGTAGGCGTGATCGCAAATGCCTAAGGTTTCTCGAACGTTGTGGTCCGTGATGAGGACGCCAATTTGGCGGTCCCTTAAGAAGCGCACAATCCGCTGGATCTCTCCAACTGCAATTGGGTCAACGCCAGCAAAGGGCTCATCTAACAGAATGAACTTAGGTTGTGAGGCTAGGGCTCTAGCAATCTCAACGCGACGACGTTCGCCACCAGACAGAGAAAGCGCAGGATTATCACGCAGGTGACTGATTTGGAGTTCGCCCAAGAGCTCATCTAAACGATGTGCTATCTCAGCCTTACTTAATGGTTTGCCACCTTGAACTTGTAGCTCTAATACCGCCTGAATATTTTCAGCTACATTCAGTTTTCTGAAAACGGAAGCCTCCTGCGGGAGGTAGGACAAGCCCATGCGGGCTCGCTCATGAATAGGCAGATGGGTGATGTCCGTACCATCTAGAACAATGCTGCCACCGTCCAAAGGAACTAGGCCAACAATCATGTAGAAAGAGGTTGTTTTGCCAGCACCATTGGGCCCCAGGAGCCCTACGACTTCGCCGCACTTGACCTCGACTGATACATCCCGCACTACGGTGCGAGACCCATAACGCTTTTGAAGGTGCTGAGCGCTGAGGGTTGCTGGCTTTTGAGTGCTACTGGAATTCATGGTCATTCTTCTAGTGTAGCTTTTCTTCTTGGTGAAAGGATCGCTCTAGCTTGAGGTAAGTCCTCTGCTTTGGCATTCGCAGGTGTTGAGACTTGATAGTGCTGCTGCACATCGTTGTAATCAATTTTCCAGCCATGTAGTTGATCTAACATTTGCATATTGTGCAGACGCTTCAAAATGGCGTCTCCAGTCAATGTCAGGAGCTCGGTTTTGGCATTGTAAGTAACTGTTTGACCGCGACCCTGCATAAACTCATTAGCAGGCCCTTCGCGCCTTTGTCGGAAACTGGCGCTAGATTCAGGGCTACCCTGAACATCAATATATTCATAACCCTCAGGATCAACTTTAATATTGCCCTTCTCGCCGGTAATCAAAATGCTACCTTTAGTTAAGAGTACCTCGCCGTCAAGTTTATAAACTTGTTGGACGTCGTTCACGGAAACTTTTTCTGCCTCCAAAATAATAGGTTTGTCTTGATCCGCTTTTTCGGAATGAGCAGTAGTAATAAAACAGGCTGTCAATATTGCAAAAGATAGGGCGATACGTAAGAAGATCATGGCTGCGCTCCAGGTTGGATGCGCTCGATACGACCTCTTACTTGGCCAGATAAAACCATGCTTTGTTCGATGTTGTTAAATACACCGCCATCAGTTGAGTGCATTATAGAAACTCCTTGCTCAAGCGTGATGGGTTTATCGGTTTCAATAATATCGTCGTTGATGAGCACCTTGAAGTAAGAGGAACGCGCAAGCATACGCGGCCTTGCTGGTTCAGTTGCTGTGGCAGATTGAGGTGGGCGAAATATTTCAGCGTTATCAATGAGATCTAATATTGTGAGGTCGCCGTCTAAATGACCTGTATCTGCTTTGACGGTAACCGGTGATTTTTCAGGTGGGAACAAGCGTATACGTGGTGTTTCTATATCGATAGAGGCGTCATCATCATAGTGAATCACTTTCTTGCCCAGTACTCGATATTTCGTATTACCAAATTCATTGAGAGCAGATAGGGTGCCATTAGTAATGGTGTAATCGGACTCATGTAAGCGTACGCGTTCGATGGCCGATTTTTCTGCTGGAGTATTTTTTTTGACCAGCCAAAACGTAACGAGAGTCAGAGTGCCCATCAAGATCAATGGCATCAGGCGTAATAAAGCACGCCAGATACTCAGTTTGATTTGTTGGGCATTTAGTTCCATTACAAAATGACCTTAAGCGCGCGCCTGAGCTAGTAGTTCCTCATAGCGGTTTTGCGCCTTTAATATCAGATCACAGACTTCTCGTACTGCACCAGCACCACCTGATCGAGTGGTGACAAAGTGAGCCACTTCTTTCACGGCATCATGGCCTTGTGCGGGGCAGATCCTCAAGCCTGCAGACTTCATCATTTGAAAATCAGGCCAGTCATCACCCATCACTGCGCAATCAGATGACTTGAGTCCAAGCGATTGCAGAATCTTTTCTAAGGCTGCAGCTTTATTATCAACGCCCATGTGTACGTGTTTGATGCCAAGTTCATCACAGCGAGCCATGACCATTTTAGAGCTACGTCCAGTGATGATGGCAGTTGGTATACCAATTTTTTCTAACAGTTTGATTCCCAGACCATCTTGAATATCGAAAGCCTTTAGACATTCTTTGCCATTCTCGCCAATAAATACTTGACCATTTGTTAATACGCCATCGACGTCTAGAACGAGCAGCTTGACTGTCCCGGCGCGGTCCCAGGCCTGTGGATATTGGCTTAGCGGGTTGGTATTTTGAACGTGAAAGGCGCTAGGCATAGGGGTGATTCAATATATGGTTGGAATGAAAACGATTTAAATTACCTTGGCGGCAAACAAATCATGGAGATTTAATGCTCCAAGTAGTGCGCCATTGGGATCGGTTACTACTAGATGATTGATGCGATGTTTCTCCATCATCTCAATAGCTTCCTCTGCCAATAGTTCGGGAGGAATCGTGCGCGGCGCTGAGGTAATTGCTTTTTCTAAAGTGAGGCCATCTAAATTGGTGCTCTTTTCAAGTAAGCGACGTAAGTCACCATCCGTGAATATGCCGGCAACTTGATTTGCATTGCCTAAGGTAACTACCATACCCATGCGCTTAGCAGTCATCTCGAGTAAAGCATCTTGCAGGGATGCGGAGATTGCAATCTTAGGCGTCTCATCAAAACTACGCATGACTTCGCTGACATGCATTAATTGTTTGCGACCCAAACGACCACCGGGGTGTGAGCGTTGAAAATCTTCAGCCTGAAAGCCACGAGCATCTAGAAGAGCAACAGCTAAAGCATCACCCATAGCGAGTGCAGCGGTTGTGCTGGTGGTTGGGGCTAAGTTAAGTGGACAAGCTTCTTTTTCAACACTCGTGTCTAAATGGGCATCCGCTAACTTTGCCAAAGAAGAATGTGGTGCGCCGGTCAGTGCAATCAGTTTTGCGCCAGTGCGCTTGACGATTGGCACGATAGTGAGAAGCTCATCAGTCTCACCGGAATTAGAGAGTGCAACAAAGACATCATCACGTGTAACCATCCCAAGGTCACCATGACTGGCTTCGGCTGGATGGACAAAAAAAGCAGGCGAACCAGTAGAGGCAAAGGTGGCCGCAATCTTGCGAGCAATATGCCCCGATTTACCAATCCCAGAAACGACGATGCGGCCTTTGCAGGAATGCAGAAGATCTACTGCCAATACAAGGGCATCAGCGTTAGCGCCTTCAAGGCGGTCACGCATAGTGTGCAGTGCAGCAGCCTCGATTGTGAGGGTGTCGCGCGCAAGCTTTAGGGTTCGGTCACGAGTCTTAGCTATCATGGGGTGAGTATATGCCGTCAGTCCTTCAGTTAACTCTCATCTTGCTGGCCTCCGGAGTGGCCGGGGTAGTTATTTTCCGCTATTTTGGGCTACCCCCTATTTTGGGCTATCTCGCTATTGGCGTCCTCATTGGGCCGCATGCCCTTGGTTTGGCCAATGATTCAGCCACGGTGAAGTATTTGGCTGAATTTGGGGTGGTTTTCTTGATGTTCTCGATTGGCTTGGAATTTAACCTCCATAAGCTGCGGGCTATGCGGACCATCGTATTTGGTTTGGGCGGTAGCCAAGTCATTTTGACCATGCTGCTGGCAGTCCCTGCTAGCCTGCTGATGAACTGGATTTACCCGATTTCCTGGCAGGCAGCCATTGCTCTAGGCGGTGCTTTGGCAATGTCCTCAACTGCCATCGTTACCAAACTCATTTCTGATCGCTCGGAAATCGAAACGGAGCATGGCCGCAACATCATCGGTATCTTGCTGTTCCAAGATTTGGCGGTTGTTTTCCTGTTGATTTTGTTACCTTCGCTGGGTAAGAATCCCGGAGATCTATTTTTGGCACTCACGGCAGCATCCATCAAGATTACGGTAGCCCTTGTGCTCATTTTTGTGATCGGCCAAACCTTGATGAGTCGTTGGTTTAGCTTGGTTGCTAAGTTGCGCTCTCAAGAGCTCTTCATGCTGAACCTCTTGCTCATTGTTTTGGGTATGGCAGGTCTTACAGAGCACTTTGGCTTATCGTTAGCGCTCGGGGCTTTCTTGGCGGGTATGTTGATTGCAGAGACGCCTTACCGTCATCAAGTGGAGGAGGATGTAAAGCCATTCAGGGATGTGCTCTTGGGCCTCTTCTTTATTACCGTTGGCATGCTGCTCGATTTTGAGGTGATCTATCAGCAGTGGATGCTGGTTTTACTCTTATTGATCGGCCCGCTGATTTTCAAGTTCGGCTTGATTGCGTTGCTGTCACGTGCTTTTGGCTCAAGCCCTGGTATCTCCATTCGGACGGGCTTATGTTTGGCGCAAGCTGGTGAATTCGGATTCGTTCTCTTAAATCAAATTGATGGCTTGGATTTAATCGATCCCGCCTTGAGTCAAGCAGTATTGGCAGCGATGTTACTTTCGATGTTTGGTGCGCCTTTCTTGATTCAATATAGCGATCGCATTGCGCTACATTTTTCTAGTAACGAGTGGTTATTGCAATCATTGGCGCTGACACGTGTTGCAGCCAAAAGTGTCCGTACAGAAAACCATGTAGTCATTTGTGGATTCGGTCGCTCAGGTCAAAGCTTGGCCCGCATGCTTGATCAAGAAAAAATTCCTTACATTGCTTTAGATATGGATCCAGACCGTGTCAAAGAGGCTGCCGCCGCTGGGGACAACGTGGTCTATGGCGATGCCAGTCGAGAAAATTATTTAGTTGCCGCAGGCCTTGCGAGAGCAAAGGCAGTGGTGATTACTTATGCAGATACACCAGCTAGTTTCAAAGTTTTGCATCAAGTAGAGCATCTGCGCCCAGGCATGACTGTTCTGGTGCGCACTAAAGATGACGCTGATTTGGCGAAATTACAAGCAGCTGGTGCGACTGAGGTGGTGCCTGAGTTAATTGAAGGCAGCCTCATGATGGCGTCCCATGTCTTGTTGATGATGGGTGTGCCTATGCGGAAGGTGGTGCGTCGTATCACGAGTGCACGTGAAGCTCGCTATAGTTTATTGCGTGGCTACTTCCGTGGAGTTGACGATGAGGTAGACACCAAAGAATCGTGGCGTTTGCACTCGGTCACTTTACTGCCTGAGTCAACCAGTATTGGCCAAACTCTCGAAGAGTTACATCTTGAAAATGAAGGTGTGAGCGTACAAGCAGTCAGACGAAAAGTGGGCGGTTCTGACTACGTCAAGTTGGAGCTTACCCCAGATTTACGTTTGCAGGCTAACGATATCTTGGTGCTCTCAGGCAACTCAGAAGCGACTGATTTAGCCGAATCTAAATTGCTCTGATTACTTTTTCTTTTTACTAGCGATTGGTTTTCGAACCAGCAATGGCGCTAAGTAGTGACCGGTAAAGCTAGCCTCATTCTTTGCAACTTCTTCGGGTGTGCCTGTAGCAATAATTTGCCCACCCCCAGCACCACCTTTAGGGCCTAGGTCAATAATCCAATCAGCAGTTTTGATCACATCTAAGTTGTGCTCAATGATGACGATTGTATTGCCTTGCTTCTTGAGGGTCTGAAGAACGGTCAGCAACAGTTGAATGTCATGGAAATGTAAACCCGTAGTTGGCTCATCCAAGATGTACAGAGTTCTGCCTGTATCGCGTTTAGAAAGTTCTAGTGAGAGTTTGACGCGCTGCGCTTCACCACCCGATAAGGTTGTGGCACTTTGACCTAACTTCACATAACCTAAACCGACATCCAACAAGGTTTTAAGCTTGCGTTTAACAATCGGCACCGCTTCAAAGAATTCATGGGCTTGCTCGATAGTCATCGAGAGTACTTCATGAATATTCTTACCTTTGTAGCGAATATCTAAAGTTTCACGGTTATAACGTTTTCCGTGGCAGACATCGCAAGGTACATAGACGTCTGGCAAGAAATGCATTTCTACTTTAATGACCCCGTCACCTTCACAGGCATCACAACGGCCGCCTTTGACGTTGAAAGAAAAACGTCCCGCTTCATAGCCACGCTCGCGTGCAGCAGGTACGCCGCAAAAGAGTTCTCTGATAGGTGTAAATAGCCCGGTGTAAGTAGCGGGGTTAGAGCGAGGCGTTCTACCAATTGGAGATTGGTCTACGCTAATAACCTTGTCAAAGTTCTCGAGACCCTTAATTGCTTCATGTGCCGCTGGTTCAGCATTTGAACCATAAATATGTTGTGCAACCGCGTGATGCAGGGTGTCATTAATGAGGGTTGATTTACCAGAGCCAGATACGCCAGTGACACAAGTTAATAGTCCAACTGGAATTTTGGCGTGAACTGACTGTAAGTTGTTGCCGCGCGCACCAATGATTTCTAGGAACTTGTCATTTACAGGAATGCGTTTTTCTGGAACTGCGATCCATTCGCGACCAGATAGGTAGGCACCTGTTAAAGACTTGGGGTTTGCTTCGACTTCTGCGGGAGTGCCTTCAGCAACAACCTCACCACCATGAACACCTGCGCCAGGGCCAATGTCAATGACATAGTCAGAGGCTCTAATCATGTCTTCATCATGCTCAACCACCAATACGCTATTACCTAAATCGCGTAAGTGCTTGAGGGTACCAATGAGGCGATCGTTGTCACGCTGATGCAAGCCAATGGAGGGTTCATCCAATACATACATCACACCAGTCAATCCAGAGCCAATCTGTGAAGCCAAACGAATACGCTGAGCTTCCCCGCCTGAGAGGGTGTCTGCACTTCGCTCTAGTGAGAGGTAATCTAAGCCAACATCATTGAGGAAGCGAAGACGCGAACCAATCTCTTTCACAATCTTGTCAGCGATTTCTCTTTTAGCGCCTTTGAGTTCGAGGGCTTCAAAATACTCTTTAGCTTCTTTGAGCGGTAGGGCGCTGATTTCATAAATAGCTCGAGATTGTTTGCCGTCACCGACTTTGACAAAGCGCGCTTCTTTACGTAGACGGCTGCCACTACATGCTGGGCAGGTTTGCACATTTTGATAGCGAGATAATTCTTCGCGGACTGTCGCGGATTCGGTCTCGCGATAGCGGCGTTCAAAGTTGGCAACAATGCCTTCAAAGGCGTGCTCACGAATACTGTTCTTGCCACGTTCATTGATGTATTCAAATGGAATGGTCACGTCACCAGAACCCAGCAAAATGAGGTCTTGCTGTTTCTTATTTAAAGTCTCAAAAGGTTTCTCGACATCAAAGCCGCCATGTTTGGCTAATGTCTGTAAGAGTTTGAAATAAAACTGATTGCGACGATCCCAGCCCTTAATGGCGCCCGATGCTAGCGATAAATCAGGATGCGCAACAATGCGTTTTGGATCGAAGAAGGATTGATGACCTAATCCATCGCAAGACGGGCATGCACCCATCGGGTTATTGAATGAGAATAGGCGTGGCTCTAACTCTTGCAAAGAATACGAGCAGATAGGGCAAGCAAACTTGCTGGAGAAAATCATCTCTTTGCCAGCGTCCATATTGACGATCATGGCTTTGCCATCTGCCAGGCGCAGAGCAGTCTCAAAGGATTCTGCTAAACGTTGCTGAATATCAGGCCGCACCTTAATGCGATCTACAACTACTTCAATAGAGTGCTTATCGTTTTTCTTTAGTGCTGGTAATTGATCAACTTCAAAGATTTCTGCTTTAGCAGTATTGGTTGTACCGCCACCAGAGCGCACACGAAATCGCACAAAACCCTGTGCTTGAAGGTCTTGAAATAAGTCTACGAATTCACCTTTACGCTCGCTCACTACGGGAGCTAGGATCATGAGCTTGGTGTCTTCCGGCATGGCTAAAACGGTATCAACCATTTGAGAAACGCTTTGCGCTTCTAACGGTAGATCGTGATCTGGGCAGTGCGGTGTACCTGCACGCGCAAACAGTAAACGCAGATAATCATGAATTTCAGTGACCGTACCCACGGTCGAGCGAGGATTATGACTAGTCGCCTTTTGCTCAATTGAGATTGCTGGTGAGAGGCCCTCAATCGTATCGACGTCGGGTTTTTCCATTAACTGCAAGAATTGACGAGCATAAGCTGATAAGGACTCAACGTAGCGACGTTGGCCTTCGGCATATAGGGTGTCAAAAGCTAGAGAGCTTTTGCCCGAGCCAGATAGACCGGTCAAAACGACCAATTTCTCTCTAGGGATATCTAGATTGATGTTTTTGAGGTTGTGCGTACGCGCACCGCGGATTTTAATTTCGTTATTCATGATTTTTTAGCGTAACTTGTTAATATAGCCCTTTCCCATGAATCCTTCTGAACTTCGCTCCACTCTGGCCTTAGCAGGCATC